>JASIGD010000010.1 GCA_030045295.1 Streptosporangiaceae bacterium | reverse complement strand
CGGTGCCAGCGATCTTCAGCACGCGAGCGAAGCTGGCGCGATGCCAGAGAACATTCGTTCCCGGACCGTCAGGCGGGCCGATCAGCCGCCAAGACGCGCATAGCGGCGGCTCTTCTCGCGACGGCCGCGACTAGCGATAGTTACGCAGCGTGACTGGTACTCTGGGGGCGAGCGTCCTGCCTAATATGACTCGTTGGTCCGGGTCTGGGTTGCTATGCGACGTGATCCAGGTCATCCGGTTCTGCGCTTTGGTGCTGGAGCACGGGCCGGGGTTGCTGCTGGTGGGTTGTGAGCCGACCGGGCGCCGCAGCGGCCGTGGCCAGGTCGGCCGGTTGTGTCCGGTACCGGTAGGGCCGCTGGTGTCGGCTGGCCGGGGCTTTTACGCTGGGCCGGTGGGAACTCTCACGTTTTTGTTCACCGACATTGAGGGCTCGACGGAGCTGGTTGGGCGGCTGGGAGACGACGTCTACGCACGGGTACTCGCCGGCCACCACGCGCTGATCCGGTCGGGTCTGGCCGCTCATGGCGGCGAGGAGGTCGATACCCAGGGTGATGCGTTTTTCGCGGTGTTCTCCTCGCCGAGGGCGTGCGTGGCGGCGGTGGCGGAGATGCAGCAGGCGATTGAGGCGCATCCGTGGCCGGCCGGGGAGCAGGTCCGGGTGCGGATGGGTGTGCATACCGGTGAGGCGTCGCAGGCGGGTAGGGGCCTGGTGGGCCTGGACGTGCACCGCGCCGCCCGGGTGGCGGCGGTCGGGCATGGCGGCCAGGTGCTGGTGTCGGAATCGGCGGCCGTGCTGGCCCGTGACGGGCTTCCGGTGGGGACGGCGCTGCGGGACCTGGGTGTACACCGGTTGAAGGATCTGGGCCGCCCGGAGCGGATCTTCCAGCTGTCGGTGCCGGGCCTACCGGGGGAGTTCCCGCCGCTGCGCTCGCTGGGCAACCCGGTGCTGGCCAACAACCTGCCCGCGCAGCTGGCGAGCTTCGTCGGGCGTGACCGGGAGCTGGCCGAGGTGCGGGCGCTGGCCGGGTCCTCCCGCCTGGTCACCCTGGCGGGGGCCGGGGGGTCGGGGAAGACCAGGCTGGCCCTGCAGGTGGCCGCTGACCTGCTGGACGGCTCCGGTGATGGGGTGTGGCTGGTGGAGCTGGCCCCAGTTACCGATGAGGACGGCGTGTTCCCGGCCATCGCCGGGGCGCTGGGGGTGGCAGCGGGCCGGGGCCGCCCGGCTGTGGAGGCCCTTGTCGATGCCCTGGCACCGCAGGACGTTCTGATCGTGCTGGATAACTGCGAGCATTTGATCGGCGGCTGCGCCAAGGCCGCGGAGGTGGTGCTGCGGCGCTGCCCGGGGGTGCACCTGCTGGCCACCAGCCGCGAGCCGCTGGGCATCGGCGGGGAGATGATTTACCGGGTGCCGCCGCTGTCGCTGCCGGCCGCCGATGACGGCGACGTCGCGGCGGCGCAGTCCAGTGACGCGGTCGCGCTGTTCGCCGAGCGGGCCCGACAGCAGGGGGCCGCCCTTGCGGTGGACGCGGAGACCGGTCCGCTGGTGGCCTCGATCTGCCGGCGGTTGGACGGGATGCCGCTGGCCATCGAGCTGGCCGCCGCGCGGTTGCGGTCGCTGTCGCTGGCCGGCCTGGCCGACCGTCTGGACCAGCGGTTCCGGCTGCTCACCGGGGGCAGCCGGACTGCCCTGCCGCGGCAGCAGACGCTGCGGGCAACGGTGGAATGGTCCCATTCGCTGCTCAGCGATCCCGAGCAGGTGCTGCTGCGGCGGCTGTCGGTGTTCGCCGGCGGCTTCGACCTGGATGCCGCCGAATCCGTGTGCGGGTTCGGGGACGTGGAGGCTTTTGACGTGGCCGACCTGCTCGGCTCGCTGGTGGATAAGAGCCTGGTCGTGGCCGAGCCAGCCGGGGCGGCCCTGCGCTACCGGCTGCTGGAGACCATCCGCCAGTTCGCCGCCGAGCAGCTCGCCGGGGCCGGCGAGGAGGCGGCTGCGGCCGAGGCGGCCCACGGCGGGCACTTCCTGGCGCTGGCCGAAGCGGCGGCCCCCCACCTGACCGGAAGGGGGCAGGGGGTGTGGTTGGCGCGGCTGGATGCCGACCAGGACAACCTGCGCCGCGCCGCCGAGCATGCGGCCCGCGACCCGGACGGGACCGGACAAGTGCTGCGGTTCGGCGTGGCGCTGCGGCACTATTGGCTGGCGCGTGCCCGGCAAAACGAAGCCGCTGGGCTGCTGCTGCCGGTGCTGGAACGCCCCGAAGCCCGTGCGGACCCCGGGCTATTCGCCGCGGCCCTGGTCGCTGCCGCGCTGGCTGCGCGGGACGCCGGCCTGCCAGCAGCGGGGCAGCTGGCAGACCGCGCGGTGGAGGTGGCCCGCCGGCTCGGGGATGACCGGGTGCTCATCGAGGCCCTCAGCGCCCTGTGTGCCTATTACTCCTTCGCGGGCCAGCCCGAGCGGGGATTCCCGCTGGGCCAGGAAGCCGTCGAGCGCGCACGCCGGCTCGGCGATGATTTCCTGCTCGGCTTCAGCCTGCTGCTCTGGCTGCTGACCAGCGACCTCATGGACCCGGCCCGGGCCGCGCAGCTGTACACCGAGGCCGTCGCCGCCACCGAACGGTCCGGTGATCAGATCCGGAACTACCGGCTGCACAACAACGCCGGCGACCGCGCGCTGCGCGCCGGGGACACCGCCGCCGCCCGGGCACACCTGGACCAGGCGGCGCAAGCCATGCAGGCGATCGGGCAGAAAAACGACCACCATGTGCCGGGCAACTGGGGCTGGGTGCTGCGCGAGGAGAACGACACCGACGGTGCGCGGTCGATGTTTGGGACGGCGCTGCGGATAAGCCGCCGGACCGGGGAGCGTGACGGCCTAGCCTTCGCCACCCTCGGCCTGGCTTGCCTGGCCGCCGATCGGGGCGACTGGCAGCGGGCAGCCGCGCTGCACGGCGCCGCGCAAGCCTTCACCGACCAGTTCGCCGAACCGTGGCAGGTACTCGAAGCGCGCTACCGCCGCGACAGCCTGCACAAGGTCCGTGCCGCCTTGGGGGAGGAGCAGTTCGCGCGGGCCTACGCCGAGGGCATGGCGCTCAGCCTCGACCAGGCACTCGGCCTGGCCCTCGCAACGGCCCGCTCCGCCTGAACAGACGGACTCTGGCCCCGGCAGCGCCGCACCTGACCGCAGCAAGCCAGTCATAACGACCAATTCGGTGCGGTTCGGACGGCATGTCGGCCCACTGAGACATGCCGCCAATTGGGCGGATCTCGCGTGACGGCCGCGGATTAGCTGAAGTCGCTGAGCGTGATCGGAACAGTGGCACGCCCAGTTCTTCCCTGCCGAATCGGTGTCGCTGACCGGGGGGCTGTCGGTGCCGGTGATAGCGCGCAGATTAATCCGGTTACGGCTTAATCCGGTTACGGCGTTGTCGGCTTCCGGGCGATTGAACGTATGCCTGGAGTACGCACCCGCCCAGGGGGCGCGGTGATCAGTACTCAGCGGCCCGCGGCGGATCCGGTCGCGTTCGGGGCTGGCCCGGCGCGGCCGTCGATGAGGCGGCGGACGCCGTATCCGGCCGGGTAAAAGCCGGCGTTGAGCCAGAACGGCCGGGACAGCGGGTTAGCGGTGTCGAAGTCGACCGAGACCCACTGGTAGCCATGGTCATAGGCCCAGGTGAGCGTGGCGTCGACGAGCGCGTGCCTGACGCCTTGCCCGCGCGCGGCGGGCAGCGTGGCGGCGGGACCGATGCAGGGCTGGCCGTCCGGGCACAGCCGCGGTACCGGCGAAGTCGGCTCGATGGTCAGCAGGCCGACGTCGCGCCCGTCCAGGGTGGCGAGAAGGTGGACCGCGCCGCCCTCGCGCAACGCACGGTGCTCGGCGACCAGGTCAGCCAGCGGCCGGTCTTGGCGGGGCGCGAACATCGCTGGCGCGGAACGGTACCGGAGCTCGACCAGGGCCAGGCGTGCGACGGTCTCGAGTTGCCCGGCCCCGGCGACGTGCACGGCGACGGCGGAGGAGCGGCGCCGCGGCGCGGCCGGCTGGATGCCGTAGGCGCCGAAGCGCCCGAACCCGAGATTCGACAGCGCTTCGCCCAGGCGGGGCAGCGCGACGTGGAGCAGAGTGAAGCGCCGCACACCGCTCGCGATCAGCGGCGCCGCGAGGTCCCCGAACACGGCGGCCAGGACCCCGGTCGGATCGGCCAGGTCCGGGTCGACGGCGAACCCTTCGGCCGGCAGCAGGGCGTACCGGCCGACCACAGGGTTCTCCCGCACAGCCGCGGTCAAGACCGCCACGGTGCGCCCGCCCTCAATTGCGACCAGGCCGTGATGGCCGCTGTCAGACAGGCGCTGCAGCGCGGCCGCGCAGACCTCGGCACTCTCGAAGGCGGCCGGCAGCTCCGGCCGCAGCTGACGCGCAGCGGCATGCTCGCGAGCCGCTAGCGCGCCAGCGCGCTCGACCGTGGCCCCGTCCAGACCCTCGGTAACCAGCATCAAGACGCCTCTCTCATGGAGGTCATCATCAGACTGTGCCACCGTCACCCCATGCCCGGCCAGGCCCAGATGGATCGCCGACTCTGTCCCTGCCAACAGGCGTGCCGTCGGACTGTGCGCCGCCCACCGAACGCCCAGCTCTGGTTTGAACTGCACCGGGTGCGTCAGCGTAGGGGTTGGCTGACGGCAGCTATGGCTTAGCAGCAGACCCGTGGCATGACCTCGCCCGAGATCAGCTCAACCTGGCGGCGCTCGTCACCCACAGGCCAGAAGTGGACTCGGCGGCAGCCCGCGCGGGCATAGCGGGACAGCAACTCCGCGCACTCCTCCCCTGGGCCGACGCAGATCCGGCCGCGGAGCTCCGCCGGGTCCTTGTTGACCAGCGGACCGACAACATCAGACAGGACACGTTCGGCATCTGAGCGCTTATCAGTGATCCAGGCCCACATCGTGACCAGCGCATGCGGGAAACCGCCGGCCGGCCTGCCCATCGTTCCGGGCTCTCCGTCAAGCAGCGTCATGGCCGCGGCGAAGGCCTCCGGGGTGGTGTTGTACGCCGAGGCCAGCCAGCCATCGCCAAGACGGGCGACGCGGCGCAAGCCGGCGGGAGAACCCCAGCTTCCGATCCACAGCGGGATACCGCCGCGCTGCTGCGGCGCGGGGGACAGCCTCGCCGCCGGCGCGGCGTAGTAGGTGCCGCTGGCCGCGGCCGCGCCCGGCTGCAGCAAGGCCTTGAGCAGCCGGACCGCCTCGTCGAAACGCTGCCATCGTTCCTCGAACGGTACCCGGACCGCCGCATAGTCGGCCCGGGATGAGCCCGGTGAAACACCAGCGATCATGCGCCCGCCGGAGAGGACATCCAGTGCTGATAGCGATTTCGCCAGGGGCACCGGCCCGCGCAGGGTCGCCA
>JASIGD010000543.1 GCA_030045295.1 Streptosporangiaceae bacterium | reverse complement strand
GCCCGGTGGACCAGACCGTCCTCGCCAACGAGCAGGTCATCGCCGGGAAGTGTGAGCGCTGCGGCGCCGAGGTCATCCGGCGGATGCTGAACCAGTGGTACTTCAAGATCACCGAGTACGCCGACCGGCTGCTGGCCGACGCCGAGCAGCTGGAGGGCTGCTGGCCCGATCGCGTGCTGCTCATGCAGCGCAACTGGATCGGCCGCTCCGAAGGAGCCGAGGTCCGCTTCATGGTGGAGGGCCGCGACGAGCCGGTCACGGTCTTCACCACCAGGCCCGACACGCTGTACGGGGCGACGTTCTTCGTGGTGGCGGCGGACTCGCCGCTGGCCGAGCAGGTGTGCGCCCCCGACCGCCTGGCCGAGCTGCGCGGCTACGTCGAGCAGGTGCGCAAGCTGACCGACATCGAGCGCCAGTCCACCGAGCGGGATAAGACCGGGGTGTTCCTCGGCCGGTATGCCGTCAACCCGGTGAACGGGGAGCGGATCCCGGTGTGGGCCGCCGACTACGTGCTGCCCGACTACGGCACCGGGGCCATCATGGCCGTGCCCGCCCACGACCAGCGTGACCTCGACTTCGCGCGCGCCTACGGCCTGGACGTCCGGGTCGTGGTCGATACCGGGCAGCCGGATCCCGTTCAGACCGGCGTCGCGACCGCGGGCGACGGCACGCTGGTGAACTCGGGTCCGATCAACGGGCTGGCGAAGTCGGACGCCATCGCCGCGATCACCGCGATCCTGGCCGAAAAGGGCCTGGGCCGGGCGGCGGTCAGCTATCGCCTGAGGGACTGGCTGGTGTCACGGCAGCGCTTCTGGGGCACCCCGATCCCCATCATCCACTGCCCGTCGTGCGGCCAGGTGCCGGTGCCGGACGACCAGCTGCCTGTCGTGCTGCCCGACCTGCGCGGCCAGGATCTGGTGCCCCGGGGCGTGTCGCCGCTGGCCGCCGCGGAGGACTGGGTGAACGTCTCCTGCCCCCGCTGCGGCGGCGCGGCCAAGCGCGACACGGACACCATGGACACGTTCGTGGATTCCTCGTGGTACATGTTCCGCTACTGCTCGGTCGACTACGCCGACGGCCCCTTCGACCCGGCCGAGGTCCGCCGGTGGGCGCCGGTGGACATGTACGTGGGCGGCGTCGAGCACGCCATCCTGCACCTGCTGTACAGCAGGTTCTTCACCAAGGTCCTGTACGACATGGGCCTGCTGGCCTTCACCGAGCCGTTTACCCGGCTGATCAACCAGGGTCAGGTGATCAACGGCGGAAAGGCGATGTCGAAGTCGCTCGGCAACGGCGTTGACCTCGGCGAGCAGATCGAGCGGTTCGGGGTGGACGCGATCAGGCTGACCATGATCTTCGCCAGCCCGCCCGAGGACGACATCGACTGGGCGGACATGCACCCGGAGGCCATGGTCAAGTTCCTGGGCCGGACCTGGCGGATCGCCGCCGACGTCGCCGCCGCGGACGCAGGCCCCGGGGGAGCGGAGAACCGCGCCGGCGCACCGGGGGACACCGAACTGCGCAGGGCCACCCACCGCACCATCGACGAGGTCACCCGGCAGGTCGAGGCGTATCACCTGAACGTCGCCGTGGCCCGGCTGATGGAGCTGGTCAGCGCGACGCGCAAGGCCATCGACGCCGGGCCGGGAGCGGCTGATCCCGCGGTCCGCGAGGCGGCCGAGGTCCTGGCCGTGCTGCTGTCGCTGTTCGCGCCCTATACCGCCGAGGAATGCTGGGAGCTGCTCGGACACAAGCCCTCGGTGGCGCGGGCGGCCTGGCCTGCCGCTGACCCGGCCCTGCTGGCGCGGGAGACCGTCACCTGCGTCGTGCAGGTCAACGGCAAGGTACGCGACAAGCTGGATGTCCCCCCGGCCATCACCGAAGCCGAGCTACGGGAGCTCGCGCTGGCCGCGCCGGGAGTAGTGCGTACGCTGGGCAGCCAGCAGGTCAGCAGGGTCATCGTCCGGCCGCCGAAGCTGGTCAGCATCGTCGCCGCTTAGCCGCGACCCGCCCGCCACAGCCGGTACACCCCAGCGCACCCCGGCACCCGTCAGCACCGCCAGCACCGTCAGGCGCTCGGCGTTCCGATGCGCGCCGAGCGCTCAGACGCGACGGAGCACCGCCACGACACGACCGAGGATCGTGGCCTCGTCGCCGAGGATCGGGGTGTAGGCCGGGTTGTGCGGGATCAGCCAGGCGTGCCCGTCGCTTCGCTTGAACGTCTTCACGGTCGCCTCGCCGTCGAGCATCGCCGCCACGATCTCGCCGTTCTCCGCATCTTTCTGCTCCCGGACCACGACCCAGTCTCCGTCCGCGATCGCGGCGTTGATCATCGAGTCGCCCTTGACCCTGAGCAGGAACAGCGTGCCCTCGCCGACCAGCTGTCTCGGCAGCGGGAAGATGTCTTCGACGTACTGCTCGGCCACGATCGGGCCACCTGCGGCGATCTGCCCGATCAAGGGCACCATGGTCGCTTCCTGCGACGGGATGTCGATGCCGGGAATGTCGGCCTTGTCGGAGTCTTCGCGGCCCGGCGCCGGGCGCACGGCCGGGTGCCCGGGCAGGCGCACCTCGACGGTCCGCGGGCGGCCCACGTCCCGGTGCAGGTACCCCTTCTTCTGCAGGGTGCTGAGCTGGTAGGAGACGCTCGACGTGCTCGTCAGGCCGACCGCCTCGCCGATCTCGCGCATCGACGGCGGGTAGCCGCGCTTCTCCACCGATTCCCGGATGACCTGGAGTACCTTGCGCTGCCGCCAGGTCAGCACGTGGTCGGGATCCGGCTTGTCCGGCGTCTCCGGGATCACGACGGGCACGCTTCCCTTCGGCTTGCGCCCCGGCCGCCCCTTGGGTCTGGGCACGTCGGTGCCGGCCGTGCCCGTTGGTGTACCTCCCATGGCGGTTCCCTCCATCTGATGGCCTTCTGCCTGCGTCGGATTCTTTCGTGCTAACTAAAGACTAGCGTTCTGCGCCCGATACCCCAAACATCTGTTCGACGTGTCGCCGAAAATGTCAGACCCTCGCGATACAAGTGAGGTAGTAGCCCGATCGCTCGAACTGGCATACGATCGAACGAGAGTGCTATCGAACAATGGTAGCTCGAACGAAGGTTTGATCACGGAGGGTCGCCATGAGCACGATGCAAGCAGCAGCCTGGCCGCAGAGTCGCCCGGCTCGCGCGCCGTTGCGGCTGACGCGACGAGGGCGCTTCGTGATCGCCACCGCGGCCGCGCTGCTGGTCACCATCGTGCTGCTGATCGCCTCCGGGGCGGCGCAGGCGACCAGCCACTCGGTATCCGCGCGCGCGGCGGAGCAGAACCTCGCCCAGGTGGTCGTTCGCCCGGGCCAGAGTCTGTGGTCGGTCGCCGAAAGCGCGGATCCTAACGCCGACACCCGGGTCGTCATCCAGCAGATCATCGAGCTCAACGGGCTGACTAGCGATGCGGTGTTCGCCGGCCAGCGGCTATGGGTGCCCCGGGGCTGAGACCGGAGTGATCCCGGCCCGCCAGCGGCACGTCGGCCGCCAACACCGCGACACGCCGGCGCGCCAGCACGACCCGCACGTGACCGGCGATTCCAGATTGACCGTTCGCGCCGCTTGCCTCCGCCGCCCTGGTGGGCTAGCGTAACCACAACATCTAGTAGTTACATCGCTGTGGTTTTTCCACAAGTTGTGTTATCGGCTAGACTAGCAAGTGCAAACCGCCGAGGGAGGTGATCGCGTGCGCTGCCCGTTTTGCCGTCATCTGGACAGCAGGGTCATCGACAGTCGGACCGCTGAGGATGGTGCCGCGATCCGCCGCAGGCGGTCATGCCCCGAGTGCGGTCGGCGGTTCACCACGCAGGAGACGGTCATCTTGATGGTGGCCAAGCGCAGCGGGGTCACCGAGCCCTTCAGCCGGGACAAGATCATCCGCGGCGTGCAGCGCGCCTGCCAGGGGCGCCCGGTCAGCGAGGACAAGCTCGCCGTCTTGGCCCAGCAGGTCGAGGAAACGATCAGGGCGCGTGGCCTCGGCGAGGTCCCCTCCCACGAGGTAGGCGTGGCCGTCCTGGGTCCGCTCAGGGAACTCGACGAGGTGGCCTACCTCAGGTTCGCCTCGGTCTACCGGGGTTTCGAGTCGCTGGCCGACTTCGAGGATGAGATCGCCGCCCTGCGCCAGGGACATCACGGCTCGGCGCAGGCCGCGGCAGATGCCGAAACGGCGTCGTAATGCGGTACCAGAGTTGTCATCGTTGCAGCATGGCCAAGCAGGGCCTGGCGGGGATCCGGACGGGTCCCGGAAGGGGTAACAAATGACGGAGACCGCGAGCGGCTCGGCAGCCCGTAAGGGAAAGGGCGCCGCAGAGCCCCAGGATCCGCGAGGCCAGCGTTCCCGGCGGGGCGGGCTCAAGATCGAGCGCGTCCACACCACCCCGGGCGTGCACCCCTATGACCAGGTCACCTGGGAGCGCCGCGACGTCATCATGACGAACTGGCGCGACGGCTCGGTCAATTTCGAGCAGCGCGGCGTGGAGTTCCCCGATTTCTGGTCGGTCAACGCGGCCAACATCGTGACGACCAAGTACTTCCGCGGCGCGGTCGGCTCGCCCCAGCGCGAGTGGAGCCTGAAGCAGCTGGTGGACCGGGTCGTCGGCCTGTACACGGAGACGGGCAAGACGCACGGCTACTTCGCCACCGACGAGGACGCCCAGGTCTTCGATCACGAGCTCAAGTACGCCCTGACCCACCAGATCTTCAGCTTCAACTCCCCGGTCTGGTTCAACGTCGGCACCGCCTCTCCGCAGCAGGTTTCGGCGTGCTTCATCCTCGCCGTGGACGACACCATGGACTCCATCCTGGAGTGGTACCGGGAAGAGGGGCTGATCTTCAAGGGCGGATCGGGCGCCGGCGTCAACCTGTCCAAGATCCGGTCGAGCAAGGAGCTGCTGTCCTCCGGCGGCACCGCCAGCGGCCCGGTGTCCTTCATGCGCGGAGCAGATGCCTCCGCGGGCACGATCAAGTCCGGCGGCGCCACCCGGCGTGCGGCCAAGATGGTCGTGCTCGACGTGGATCACCCCGACGTGGCCGAGTTCATCGTGACCAAGGCCCGCGAGGAGGAGAAGATCCGCGTCCTCCGCGACGCCGGCTTCGACATGGACCTCGGCGGCAAGGACATCGTCAGCGTCCAGTATCAGAATGCCAACAACTCGGTACGCGTCTCCGACGAGTTCATGCACGCGGTCGAGGAAGGCAAGGAGTTCGACCTGCTAGCCCGCCGCACCGGCGAGGTCGTCGAGCGCGTCCGCGCCCGCGAGCTGCTGCGCTCCATGGCCCAGGCCGCCTGGGAGTGTGCCGACCCCGGCATCCAGTACGACGGCACGATCAACGACTGGCACACCAACCCCGAGTCGGGACGTATCACCGCGAGCAACCCCTGCTCTGAGTACCTGAGCCTCGACAACTCCTCCTGCAACCTCGCCAGCATCAACCTGCTCAAGTTCCTCCGCGACGACGACACCTTCGACGCCGAGCGGTTCGCGAAGCTGACCGAGCTGATCATCACCGCGATGGACATCTCCATCACGTTCGCCGACTTTCCCACGGAGAAGATCGCCGCCACGACCCGGGCTTACCGCCAGCTCGGCATCGGCTACGCCAACCTGGGCGCGCTGCTGATGGCCGCCGGCCACGCCTACGACTCCGAAGGCGGCCGGGCCATCGCCGCGGCGATCACCTCGCTGATGACCGGCACCGCCTACAGGACATCAGCCGAACTGGCCGGAGTCGTCGGCCCCTACGACGGCTACGCCCGCAACGCCAAGCCGCACAAGCGCGTCATCCGCATGCACGCCGACGCCAGCGACCGCATCCGCCCGATCGGCACCATGGACCGGGACATCCTCGACCTGGCCAACCAGACCTGGCAGGAGTGCGTCGAGCTCGGTCAGACAAACGGGTATAGGAACGCCCAAGCTTCGCTATTGGCACCTACCGGGACAATAGGCCTCATGATGGACTGCGACACCACCGGCATCGAGCCCGACCTGGCCCTGGTCAAGTTCAAGAAGCTCGTCGGCGGCGGCTCGATGCAGATCGTCAACCTGACCGTGCCGCGGGCGCTGAACAACCTCGGCTACCCGCACGAGCAGGTCGAGGCGATCACCGAGTACATCGCCGAGCACGGCCACGTGGTCAACGCTCCTGGCCTGCGCCCGGAGCACTACGAGGTGTTCGACTGCGCCATGGGCGAGCGCGCGATCAGCCCGATGGGCCACGTCAGGATGATGGCCGCCGTTCAGCCGATGCTCAGTGGGTCGATCTCCAAGACCGTGAACCTCCCGGAAAGCGCCACCGTGGAGGACATCGAGCGGATCTACTTCGAGGGCTGGAAGCTGGGCCTGAAGGCGCTGGCTGTCTACCGCGATAACTGCAAGGTCGGCCAGCCGCTGTCTGACGCCAGGAAGAAGCCGGAGGCGGCCGCCGCGACTCAGGCCGCCGCGACCCAGCCCGCGCCGACCCAGCCCGGGCCGGGCCAGCCGCACGACCACCGCCCGGTCCGCAAGCGCCTGCCCAAGCAGCGGCCCGCCACCGTGACCAGGTTCTCGGTGGCCGGCGCCGAGGGCTACATGACCGCGTCCAGCTACCCGGACGACGGCATCGGCGAGGTGTTCCTCAAGCTCGGCAAGCAGGGCTCCACGCTGGCCGGCGTGATGGACGCGTTCTCCATGGCGATCTCGGTCGGCCTGCAGTACGGCATCCCGCTGGACTCCTACGTCGCCAAGTTCACCAACATGCGGTTCGAGCCGGCCGGCCTGACCGACGACCCGGACATCAGGATCGCCAGCTCGGTGATGGACTACATCTTCCGCCGCCTGGCCCTGGATCACCTGCCCTACGACGAGCGCGCCGAGCTAGGCATCCTGTCCGCGGCCGAGCGCGCCGCCGAGGTGGCCGGGCAAGACCCCGCCAGCCTGGCCGCCGACCCCGACCCGGAGGAACTTGCCCAGTCCGCCGCCGTAGAGCAACCCCATATTGCCGAACGATCAGTGGTCCCCCTCTCGGTCCACCCGCTCCCGTCCCCCGGCGTGCCGCTTCCATCCGCCCTCGCCCCGCACAGCTCCACCGAGTTGATCGAGGCCCAGCAGGGCCGCACCGCGGACGCCCCGCTCTGCCTCACTTGCGGCAGCAAGATGCGCCCGGCCGGCAGCTGCTACGTCTGCGAA
>JASIGD010000542.1 GCA_030045295.1 Streptosporangiaceae bacterium | reverse complement strand
TGCAACCTCGGCAGCAGGAACCTCGACTTCCACTACCGCGGGTTCGCCAGGCTCGGGGCCGTCGTCGACGAGGGCGACACGGTCATCCACATCAAGGCCAGCAGGCTGCAGGGCGCGCACCTGTACCTGGACACGCCGTCGCACACCGGGACCGAGAACCTGATCATGGCGGCGTCGCTGGCACCGGGCCGGACCGTCATCGACAACACCGCGCAAGAGCCCGAGGTGCTGGACGTGATCGCGTTCTTGACCAAGATGGGCGCGCGGATCACCGGCGGGGGGACCGGCTTCATCACCGTGCACGGCGTCAGCGAGCTGACCGCGGTCGAGCACACCGTGATGGCCGACAGGATCGACGCCGGCGTCTTCGCGATGGCGGCGGCCGTCACCGGCGGCGAGCTCAACCTGGTCGGCGCCTCCCTCGAGCACTTCGGCGTGGTGCGCTGGAAGCTCGAGCAGATGGGGGTGGAGTTCGCCACCAACGGCGCGGTGCTCTCGGTGCGCATGGACCGGCCGCCGCGCCCGATCAACGTGATCACCAGCCCGTACCCGGGGTTCGCCACCGACCTGCAGTCGCCGATCATGGCGCTCGCCTGCCTGGCCGAGGGCGCGAGCTACATCCGCGAGACGATCTTCGACGGGCGCTACACGCTGGTCCGCGAGCTGAACAAGATGGGCGCCAAGGTGGAGCTCGACGGCAACGCGGTCATCGTGCACGGCCCGGTGACGTTCAAGGGTGCCCGGGTGGTGGCCCACGACCTGCGTACGGGCATCGCGCTGGTGCTGGCCGGCCTGGCGGCCGAGGGCGAGACCACGGTCACGCCCGGTTACCCGATCGACCGGGGGCACGCGGCCATCGCCCAGCGCTTCAACGCCCTCGGCGCGGACATCACGGTGCAGCCCGTCGACGCGTAGCCGCCCGCGGCCGGCGGCGGCTAGGCGTTGCGGCGGGGGAAGGCGCGGGCCGTGGCGAGGAAAGCGTCATTGGCCTCGGCGTCGCCGATGCTGACCCGGGCGCCTTCGGCGGCGAACGGCCGGACCGCGATTCCCTCGGCCTCACAGGCGGCGGCGAACGCCGCGGTATGCTCGCCCAGCCTGAGCCAGACGAAGTTGGCCTCGGTCGGCGGCACGACCCAGCCGTCGGCGATCAGCGCCTCGCGGACCCTGGTCCGCTCCTTGACGGTGAGCTCCACGCGCTCGAGCAACTCGTCCTCCGCCGCCAGGGACGCGATCGCCGCGGCCTGCGCGATGCGGTTCACCGAGAACGGCAGCATCGTCATCCTGGCCGCCGCCGCGACGGGCTCGTGCGCGATCATGAACCCGGTGCGCAGCCCGGCCAGGCCGTAGGCCTTGGAGAAGGTGCGCAGGACCGCGACGTTCGGCCGGTCCCGGTACAGGGCCACGCCGTCCGGCACCGCCTCGTCGCGGATGTACTCGTGATACGCCTCGTCGAGGACGACCAGGCAATCGGGCGGCACCAGGTCGAGGAAGGCCGCCAGCTCGGCGGCGTGAACCACGGTGCCCGTGGGATTGTTGGGGTTGCAAACGAAGACCAGCCTGGTGCGCGCGGTGATGGCGTCCGCCATCGCGGGCAGGTCGTGGGCCTCCGCGCGCAGCGGGACCCGGACCGACTCCGCCGCGGCCAGGTCGGCCAGCGTCGGGTACGCCTCGAAGGACCGCCACGCGTACAACACCTCGGCGCCCGGCTCACCGACCGCCTCGAGAAGCTGCTGCGTGACGCCGACCGAGCCGCACCCGACCGCGACGTGCCGCGCGGGCACGCCGAACCGTTCCGCGATCGCCTGGGTCAGGGCCTCCGCGCCGTTGTCCGGATACCTGTTGACCGACAGCGCCTCCCCGGCGATGACGTCGACCACCGAGGGCAGCGGCGCGAAAGGAGACTCGTTCGAGGAGAGCTTGTGCGACCGCCCGGTGGCGCTGGCCGGGGTCCGGCCCGGCCGGTAGGCGGGAAAGCCGTCGAGCACCGAACGGAAGCGTGGCGAGGCGTCAGTCATGCCCCCAGTCTCGCACCAGAGGACGGCCCCCTCGTCCGCAAGTGGGGCCTCAGCCGATCTGGACGGCCTTGACGATCAGCAGCAGCACCGAGATCACGAGGTACCCGCGCAGGGTCAGCACGGCCATCTTGGTGGCCGGCGACCACTGCACCGGCTTGAGCAGCGCGAGCGGCGGCATCCGCCAGCTCATGCGTTCCGCCCTGGACATGGTGGTGCGCGGGTGCGGCCCGGCCGCCGGGCGGCGGTTCCTGGTCAGCCAGAACCAGGCTCCCATCAAGACGGCGGCGGCGGCTAGCCCGATAGCCAGCCACATCGCGACCTTGATCGCGTCGAGGTTGGAGAACAGCGTGGTGATGACGAGCGTGCCGGACAGCACCAGCAGCACGCCGATGATGAAGCTGGACACGAAGTTCAGCCAGCGCGGGTTCATCCACGGGCCGAGCACCTCGCGGTCGTTGCACAGCAGCAGCAAGAACACGCTCGCGCTGGGCAGCAGGATCCCGGCCAGCGCCTGCACCGCGGTAGTGAGCAGGCCGAGCGGGACGCCGGGGATGAGCACGATGCCGGCCGAGACCGCGATCATGGCGCTGTAGCTGGCGTAGAAGGGCTTGGCCTCCTTGAACTTGCGGTGCAGCGAGTGCTTGATCCCGAATACGTCGCCGAACGCGTAGCTGGTGGACAGGGTGACCGCGGACGCGCCGATGATCGACGCGTCCAGCAGCACGATCGCGAACGCCGCACCGTAGAACCCGCCGTGCGTCTCGAGGGCGTGCGCTACCCCGAGCGCGTCGGTGAAGTGCCCGGCCAGGTGGGTGCCCACGACCGCGAAGACGGCTATGGACAGGATCATCGCGCCCGAGATCACCACGACGAACGCGCCTAGCGTGGTGTCGGCGCGCTCGTAGGGGATGAACCGCGGGGTGATCCGCTTGTCGATGACGTTGGACTGCTGGAAGAACAGCTGCCAGGGGGCGACGGTGGTGCCGACGATCGCGATGATGAGCAGCACCGCGGTCGAGTTCGCCCCACCCTGGACGCCGGGGACGAACAGGTGGTAGCCGATCTGGCCCCAGTGCGGGTCGGAGAGGAAGAACAGCGGGACCAGGATCAGGCTGACCGCGATGAACGCGAACATCGAGCGTTCCCACCGGGCGAAACTGCCGCTCATGGTGATCCCGATCAGGACGAGCCCGGCGATCGGCACCGAGATGTACGGGCTGACGTGGAAATACTGCAGCGCGAGCGACACGCCGATGAACTCGGTGACGATGGTCAGGAAGTTGAGGATGAACAGGTCGCCGACGCTGAACCAGCCCCAGAACCGGCCGAACCGCTCGTTGATCAGCCGGGCGTGCCCGACCCCGGTGACCGCGCCGAGCCTGACCACCATCTCCTGGTTGACGACCAGCACCGGGATCAGCAGCAGCAGCGTCCACAGCAGGCTGTAGCCGTAGTTCTGCCCTGCCTGCGCGTACGTGGACACCCCGCCGGCGTCGTTGTCGCCGACCATCACGATCAGCCCGGGTCCGACGATCGCGAGGAACGTGATCAGCTTGCGCTTGAGCCCGACGAACTCATCGTCGCCGAGCTTGATGTGGCCGAACGCGCCCTCGATGTCGCCCAGGTGGGCATCGTCGAGGACCGCGGCGGGGCGAGCGAGTTGCGCCTTCGCCGGACCGTCAGCGGCCGGCGCCCGGGTCGGCGCGGGGGCCTCAGCCTGCGTGCTCGCCTGGTTCGCCGCGGGAGCCTGCGGCGGGCCGGTCGATTCCGCAGCTTTCTGGGCTGCGGCCAGCGGTTCCGGTGAGCTCTGGGCTCCCGGGGCCGCCGCCGGCCGCGAGGGCTCGCCGGACCGCGCGCGCCCGTCGCGCGTAGTCACGGGCTGTCTCCGTGCCGGGCATCCGGCGGCTCGGCAGCTTCGCGCCTGCGCCAGTCATCGGGCAGCGTGACCTCGAGCACGTCGTCGACGGTGATCACGCCGAGCAGGCGCCGTTCGTCGTCAACGACCGGGATGGTAACCAGGTTGTAGTCGGTCATCAGCACGGCCACGTCCATGACGTCGGTGTCGGTCCCCACCCGGACCGGATCGGTGTCCGACACGTCGATCAGGGTCGCGCCGGGATCGGACTGCAGCAGGGTGACCAGGGTTGCCACCCCGCGCAGGCCGCCGCCATCGTCGACGGCGTGGACGCTGGTCAGCGCCTCCGGCTGCAGGCCCGCGGACTGGCCGACCCGGTCCAGGGCGTCGCGGACCGCCGTCATGCTGGGCATGGCGATGAAGTCCACGCCCATCAGCCCGCCGGCGCTGGTGGCGTTGAAGCCCATCAGGGTCAGCACCTTGGTCCGCTGGGCGGGCGGCAGCAGGTCGAGCACCGGCTGCCTGCGCCGCTGAGGCAGCTCGGCGATCGCGTCGGCGGCGTCATCGGCGCGCATCCGGGCCAGCACCGCGGCGATCTCCTCGTCGGTACGCGCTCCCAGCAGGCGGGTGGCCAGGTCCTCATCGAGTTCCTCGAAGACGTCGGCCTCAAGCTCGGGGTCGTCGTGCACCTGGCCGAGGATCTCGGTCTCTTCTTCCTTGGAGGCGTCCTCGAGCAGGTCGGCGATCTGGGCCGGCTTCAGCCTGCGGATGCGGGCGAACGGCCCGCGCAGCAGCGCGCTGCTCTGGTGCCCGATGAGCGACTCGAAGTCGTGCCAGTCGCGGAAGACCTGGTTCCCGTCGGCGCTCTCGGCGGCGAGCAGCCCGAACAGCCGGCGCGGGCGGCGCCGGGTATCCACGCCCGAGACCACCCACTCCGGGCCTGGCTCCCCGGCCCCCTCCTCGTCCCTGGTCAGCTCCAGGTCGGCCGCCCGGACAAGGCGGGCGTTCTGCACGTCGATGAGGCGGTGTCCCAGCACGTCCGCGCGCAGCAGCACCTCCCCGTCCCGGCGCTCGAACTGCCGCAGGTCGAGCTTGGCGCTGGTCAGCTTCAGCGGGTCAGCGTCGAAGCTGCTCACCTGCTCGATGGGCACGAACACCTCGCGCCCGCCGACGGCCGCGACTATGCCGGTGACCAGCGGATAATCAGAGCCGCGGAGCCGGACGATCACGTCCGACACGCGGCCTAGTGACTCGCCGCTGCGGTCGGCTATCGGCCGCTTGAGCAGCTGCGACAATCGCAAAGTGGCCCTATTGCTAGCCGGCGCGCTCGGCCCGGCGGTCGGTGTTGTCGTCATCGGAAGCCTCTTCTTGTCGGACGGTAAGGTCTCCCTGCAGGCCTGGCATCAGCGCCATGTCGTCCGCCGCAACCATGGCATACGCGGGTGAACTTGCGGTGAACGCGGTAGTCCTTCCCCCGTCGGCCGCGATGACTCCCAGCGCGCGGTGCGATGGTTATGCCGTGCGGGGTCTAATGGTATGAAGTCTCTGGCGCCCAAAAGCGATTTACCAGACGAAAGGCGCAGATAATAGTGGCCACCCGCAAGGATGCAGGCCTGCTCGAGAGAACCAGCGGACTACCCGACACCTTCTGGTACTCGGCCAAACGCCGGCTGCTCGGACCGCCGTTGGTCAACCAGGACCTGGAAGAGCAGCGGCTGTCCAATCCGCTCGCGCTCGGCGTGCTGTCCCCCGACGGGATCTCCTCCTCCGCCTACGGCACCGAGGAGATCCTCATCGTGCTGGTGCCGGCGGTCGGCCTGGCCGCGTTCACCCTGCTCCTGCCCATGACGCTGATCATCCTTCTGGTCATGACCCTGGTGGTCCTCTCGTACCGCGAGATCGTCATGGTCTACATCAGGCCGGGCGGCTCTTACGTGGTCGCGAGGGAGAACTTCGGCCCGCGGATCGCGCAGGTGGCCGCCGTGGCCTTGCTCATCGACTACGTGGTGACCGTGGCGGTGCAGACCGCGGCGGGCACCGCCGCCGTCGCCTCCGCCTTCCCGGCGGTCGGGCCCTACAAGCTCGAGGTCACCGTCGGCGTGGTCCTGCTCATGTGTTTCGGGAACCTGCGGGGGATCCGGGAGGCGGGCCGGTCCTTCGCCGTGCCGACCTACCTGTTCGCCGGCTCGGTCATCTTGATGATCGTCGTCGGGCTGATCCGGGCGGCGCTGGGCGATCTCCAGCGGTACGACCCGCACACGCTGCCGGGGGCCTACCCGGTCGGCTCAGGCACCGCCGGCTTGCTCAGCTTTGCGATGATCTTCACCCTGCTGCGCGCGTTCGCCAACGGCGGCGCGTCGCTGACCGGCATCGAGGCGGTTTCCGATTCCGTGGGCGCGTTCCGGCCCCCTGAGGGGGTCAACGCGCGGCGGGTGCTCGTCACCGAGGGCATCATTCTCGGCACGCTGGTGGCCGGCATCTCCTGGCTGGCCTACGCCACCCACGCGACCCCGCGGACGGCCGGCTATCCGACCGTGCTGGCGCAGGAGGCGGACATAGTGTTCGGGTCCGCCGGGCACTTCATGTTTTTCGTGGTGCAGGCGGCTACCATGCTGATCCTGTACACCGGCGGCAACACCAGCTTCAACGGCTTCCCGTTCCTGACCAGCTTCGTCGCCGGTGACTCGTTCCTGCCCCGGTGGCTGCTCAAGCGCGGCCACCGGCTGGTGTTCTCCAACGCGATCATCGTGCTGACCATCGTGTCGATCGCGCTGCTGATCATCAAGGACGCGGACGTCAACAGCCTGGTCCCGCTGTACGCCATCGGCGTGTTCACCGCCTTTTCAATGGCCGGGTTCGGCATGGCCAAGTACCACGTCACCCACAAGGAACCGGGCTGGCGGCACAAGCTGGTCATCAACTTTTCCGCCGGCACGCTGACCGCGATCGTGGTGGCCATCTTCGCGGTGGTCAAGTTCACCGAGGGCGCCTGGGTCGTCGTCGTCTTGTTCGCCGTCCTGGTCCCGGCGCTCATCCGGCTCAACCGCGAGTACACCGCCGAGTCCGACGTGCTGGAGGCCCTCAGCGAGAACCAGCCGCCGCCGCCCCCGCACTACGGCCGGCGCACCGTCTTCGTCTTCGTGGACAGCTTCGACCTGGCCACCCTGTCCGCGCTGCGCTACGCGAGGAGCCTGCGGCCGACCACGATCCGCGCGGTGCACTTTGTCATCGACAACGTGCGCGCCGAAAAGCTCCGGGCGAAGTGGACCCGGGCCGACCGCGGTGTCCCCCTCGATTTCATCGACGTCTCGGACCGCAGGCTGACCCGCGCGGCGGCCGAACTGGTCGAGCGCGAGGCCGCCGAGCCCGATACCCACGTGACGGTGGTGCTGCCCCGGCGCAGTTACTCCGCGCTGCTCGGCAGGCTGCTGCACGACCGGACCGCGGACAAGATCGCCGCGGTGGTGAGCCGCATCCCGCGCTCGGCGGCCACGATCGTTCCCTACGACGTCGAGAGCCGGGTCCGGGTGCTCCAGGAACGCCAGGCCGCGAAGATCGCGGCCGCCGCCCAGGATGCCGCCGCCCAGGATGCCGCCGCCCGGGACGTCAGCTCCGGTGAGGCGGACGCGGCGGCTAAGCCCGGCTCGGCCGCGGAACCGCGAGCCAAGGCGCCGGCGGACGGCCTGCTGCGGGGACGGGAACAGGGCAGCAGCAACGGTCAGCGCTCGCGGGACGACGGTGGATCACCCTCGGTGGCCGGGGTCAGGCCCATCGGCTCGCTGACCAAACCAGGCCGGGCGACGATCGAAGGCCGCATCAGGGTCGTGGAGATCAGGCCGGTCGAGCGGAATTCGGTGCTGGCGTGCGAGATATCCGATGGCAGCGGTGAGCTCACGGCCATGTTCTACGGCCGTTCGCACATCCCGGGCATCGTATGCGGCGCCCGGGTCCGCTTCCGCGGGTCCGTCGGCATCCGCGCCGACGGGCACCCGTTCATGATCAATCCCGCCTACGAACTGCTCTTCCCCTCCGTTTGATCCGATCCGGCAGACGGCATCACCAGTTGGCGCGCCGGTCGAATCTGATCTCGAGGACGCGGTCACGGCCTGAACCGGTAGCCCATGCCGGACTCGGTCAGCAGGTACTTCGGCCGTGACGGCTCGGGTTCGAGCTTGCGCCGGAGCTGAGCCAGGTAGACCCGGAGATAATTACTCTCCGTCTCGTACGCCGGCCCCCATACTTCGCGCAGTAGCTGCCGCTGCGTCACCAGGCGCCCGCTGTTCCGCACCAGGATCTCCAGCAGCTGCCACTCGGTGGGCGTCAGGCGGACGTCGTCGCCGCCGGTTCGCATGACCTGCTTCGCGGCCAGGTCGACGGTGAAGTCCGGAGTCGTCACGACGGGCTCGTCAGGGGCGGGTGACGCGCGGCGGACGGCGGCCCGCAACCGCGCCAGCAGTTCGTCCATGCCGAACGGCTTGGTGACGTAGTCGTCGGCACCGGCGTCGAGCGCGGCCACCTTCTGGCCTTCCTGCCCCCACGCCGACAGGACGATGATGGGGATCGACGTCCAGCCGCGGACGCCGTGGATCACCTCCGTGCCGTCCATGTCCGGCAGCCCGAGGTCCAGGATGAGCACGTCGGGACGGTCGCGGGCGACGGCGGCGAGCCCCGTGGTGCCGTCGATGGCGGTGCTGACGTCATACTCGCGGGCGGTGAGGTTGATCCGGAGCGCGCGCAGGATCGAAGGCTCGTCGTCGACGACGAGAACCCGGGTCATGACCCCGTTCCAAGCGCGGACTTGTCCCCGCTCGCCACCGGGAGCGTGACCCTGACCGTGAGCCCGCCGCCCGGGGTATCCTCCGCGGTGATGCTCCCGCCCATGGCTTCCGCGAAGCCCTTGGCCACGGCGAGACCGAGGCCGACGCCCGGGTAGCGATCGCCGACGCGGGTGAACGGCTCGAAGATGCGCTCCTTCTGCTCGTCAGGGACTCCTTGGCCGTGGTCGACGACCTCGAGTTCCACCACGTCGTCGAGCAGCTGCGCGCGCAGTTCCGGCGGCCGCGCTGGCGGCGAGTGCCGCAGCGCGTTCGAGAACAGGTTGGCCAGCACCCGCTCGAGCAGCCCCGGATCGGCGAGCACCAGCGGGAAGCCGTCCGGCACGGCCATCTCCACGCGGGGCGCATCGTCCAGCCCGAGCAGGGCGACCGGCGCTACCTCGTCGATCGCCGTAGGGCGCAGGAACGGCTGCAACGATCCGGTGTGCAGGCGGCTCATGTCGAGCAGGTTGCCGATGAGGGCATCCAGCCGGTCCGCGTTCTCCTCGATCGTGGCCAGCAGGTCGGCCTCGTCGGCGGCGGACCACTGCACGTCCGTCTGCCGCAGGCTGCTCACGCTCGCCTTGATCGACGCCAGCGGGGTACGCAGGTCATGGCTGACGGCGGCGAGCAACGCGGTTCGCATCCGATTGCCTTCGGCAAGCGCCTCGGCCTGCGCGGCCTGGGTGCGCAGCCGTTCGCGGTCGAGTGCCGCCGCGGCCTGGGCGGCATAGCCGGCCAGCAGAGCCGGCGTGGCCGTGGCCGCCTGCCCCGTGACCAGGAGGGTCAGGTCGCTGCGAATGTCGATGCGCGAGGCCGCCGGCAAGCTGCCATCGACGGCGCTCGACGCTACCCGTACCCATCGGCCGGCGCTTCTTTCCTGCAGCTCGGCCTGGCCTCCGTGGGTCCGCGTGAGGTGGTCGAGGATGGCCGCGGGGGAATCGGCGCCGCCCAGCACGGTCTGCGCGAGCTCGAGCAGCGCCGCCGCTTCCTCCCTGCTCCGCGCGGCCTGCACTGCCCGCCGGGCGGCGAGGTGAACCACGCTGCTGACGGCTACCGCGACGGTCACGAAGAGCAGCAGGGCCAGCAATTCCCTCGGCTGCCCGATGGTGAATGTGTGCAGCGGCTCGGTGAAGTACCAGTTGAGCAGGAGGCTGGCCGCGATGGCCGCGAGCACGGCTGGCCAGAAGCCGCCGACCACCGTGATGATCACCACGGCCACCAGGTAGACGAGCAGGTCGTCGGCCAGGTTCAGATGCTGTCGCCCGGCCGCGAGCGCCATCGTGAGCAGCGGAAGGGCGGCCGCGGCGAGTAGCACCCCGGCGAGGCGCCGCCGGACGTCAATCGCGCCCCCAAGGTCCGCTGTCTCGCCACCTGGTTGCGCATCCGGTATCGCCCGGCCGCTCCGGACGCCCCGGGACGCGGAGCGGCCGGCGCGCTGGCCGGTGAACGTACCCATGCTTACCAGTGTGAGCCGTTTTACGTACCACCGGAATAGCAGACCCAGGCAACAGCCCGCCAGCGCGCTCGCGGCGACGACGATCGCGGCGTCAACGGCAGCCGTCCCGGTCGGCCGCAGTTGCCCGTACGGCGGACGCGAAAAACCGACGGCGGTGAGCCAGCCGATGCCGGCCAGCGGGATCGCCGCGATGGGCTCGGCGGCGAAGGACATCACCCCGGCCACCGCGGCGCACGCGATCAGCACCCCGACGGCGGTCATGCGCCCGTGCAGCGCGGCGGCTACCGTGCCGACCACCAGGAACGCGGCGAAGCCAGCCGGCAGGGCAAAAGGCGCTTCCAGCCGGGGCGGTCTGTAACGGGCAGTCATCTCACCTTCATTCGATAGCGGCCTCCGGCGTGGTTTGAACGATCTTTATGAATCCTTAACGACCAGCTCAAAAGGCTTGACGGAACGCTTACGCTGCGGACCCCGGCGGCCCCGTAGCCTGATCGACTGGATGACGAAAGCAATCGAACCTGGGAGCCGCTAACGCGGCCATGGCCGAAGGCCTCCCGCGAGCCGCGGCGGACGTCGCTTGATGACGGGCCGATGGTCCCGCCACCAAGAGGCGTTCGCCGGAGTCCGCCAGGGCGCCGCGCCGTGAGGCTGTGTTTGCTGGGCAGGTTCCGGGAACGAAGGCGGGTATCTGGTGGCCGTACGCAAGGCGGCTGGCTTGCTTGAGGGCGGCCAGGCGAACGACCTGCCGGAGAGTTTCTGGTACAACACGAAACGCCGCCTGCTCGGGCCCCCGATGGTCAACGACCAGCTCCGCGAGCAGCGGCTGTCGAAAACCCTCGCGCTGGGCGTGCTGTCCCCGGACGGCATCTCGTCCTCGGCCTACGGCACCGAAGAAATCCTGATCGTGCTGATGCCGATCTTCGGCTTGGCCGCCTTCAGCCTCATCATCCCGATGACCGGGGTGATCTTGTTCGTCATGCTGCTGGTCGTGCTCTCCTACCGCGAGGTGGTCACGGTCTACACCCGGGCCGGCGGGTCCTACGTGGTGGCCAGGGAGAACTTCGGGCCGCGGATCGCGCAGGTGGCCGCCGTGGCGCTGCTGATCGACTACGTGGTCACGGTGGCGGTGCAGATCGCGGCCGGCACCGCGGCGGTGGCCTCCACGTTTCCCGTTATCGGTCCTTATACGAGATGGATATCCATCGGCGTCATCCTGGTGATGTGCTACGGCAACCTGCGCGGCATCCGGGAGGCAGGCAAGATATTCGCGCTGCCTACCTACCTGTTCGCCTCGTCGGTCATCTTGATGATCGTGGTCGGGCTGATCCGCCAGGCGGCCGGCACTCTGCCGCAGCAGAACGTGCACGACCTGCACGGGCTTTACGGAATCGGCTCCGGCGCCGCCGGCTATACCACGTTGTTCCTGATCTTCACCCTGCTGAAGGCGTTCGCCAACGGCGGTTCGTCGCTGACCGGCATCGAGGCGGTGTCCAACGCGGTCAGCGCGTTCAGGCCCCCCGAGGGCCGCAACGCCCGCCGGGTCCTGGTCATGGAGGGGCTGATCCTCGGCACGCTGGTGGCCGGCATCTCCTGGCTGGCGCACCTGACCCACGCCGCCCCGTACCTGGCCGGCTTCCCGACCGTGATCTCGCAGGAAGCCGACATGGTGTTCGGGTCCAGCGCGCACTTCATGTTCTTCGTGGTGCAGGCGGCGACCGCGCTGATCCTCTACACCGGCGGCAACACGAGTTTCAACGGCTTCCCGTTCCTGACCAGCTTCGTCGCCGAAGACTCCTTCCTGCCGCGGTGGATGATGAAGCGCGGCCAGCGGCTGGTCTTCTCCAACGGCATCATCGTGCTGACCGTGCTGTCCGTGACGCTGATCGGGGTCGTCGGCTCCAACGTGAACGCCCTCGTGCCGTTCTACGCGATCGGCGTGTTCACCGCCTTCTCGATGGCCGGGTTCGGCATGGCCAGGTACCACGTCAGGCAGAAGGAGCCGGGCTGGCGGCACAAGCTGGTCATCAACTTCTCCGCCGGGGTGACGACCTCGATCGTCGTGCTGGTCTTCGCGGTGGTGAAGTTCAAGGAGGGCGCCTGGCTGATCCTGCTGATCTTCCCGGTGCTGGTATTCGCGCTGATCCGGCTCAACCGTGAGTACCGCGCCGAGGCCGGGGTACTGCAGCGCATCGAGGACCGCCGCGCGGCCGGCCTGGCGCCGAACCCGCCGAACTACTCCCGGCGGGTGGTCATCGTGTTCGTGGACGACTTCGACCTGTCCACGATCGCGGCGCTGCGGTACGCGAGAAGCCTGCGGCCCACGACGCTGCGCGCGGTGCACTTCGTGATCGATACCGAGCGGGCCGAGCGGCTGCGCGCCGCGTGGCGGCCCGTGCGCAACGTGCCGCTCGACTTCGTCGACTGTCCCGATCGCAGGGTGGCCCGCGCCGCCGCCGACCTGGTCAGCCAGGAAGCTGAGACGCCCGGTACGCAGGTGACCGCGATCCTGCCCAGGCGCAGCTACTCGGCCCTGGCCGGCAGGCTGCTGCACGACCGGACGGCGGACAAGATGGCCGGCGCGGTGAGCCGGGTACCGAACGCCGCGGCCACCATCATCCCGTTCGACGTGCAGAACCGGATCCGCGTCTGGCAAGAACCCCAGGTCAACGGGGAAGAAAAGCCCGGGCGGGCCGTCCCGGCCCAGGCGGACGGCCGGCCTCGCGCGGACGGCCC
>JASIGD010000541.1 GCA_030045295.1 Streptosporangiaceae bacterium | reverse complement strand
ACCGGCGTACGGCGCCCGCGCCGTGGCGCGGCCAGGGAGCTGAGACGCAGGGCGTACGCCGCGGAGGCCAGCTCGGCGACGCCGTTCGGGTCAGATAGCGAACGACCGGTGAGCTGCTGTAGGCGCCGGAGCCGGTAGCGAACCGTGTTGGGGTGGCAGTAGAGCGCGTCGGCGGCGCGCTTGGCTGAGCCGGCGTGGTCGAGATAGGCGTTGAGGGTATCCAGCAGGGTGGCGCTGTCATCGGGCGAAAGATCGAGTACCGCACCGAGTACCTGGCTCGCCAGGCGTCGGCCTTCGCCAGGGTCGCAGGCCATGAGGGCGGCAAGAGGGCTGGGGTCGAACATGCGGACCTCGGGCCGCCCAGGGGGCAGGGCAGCGAGCGCGGTCCGGGCCAGCTGCAGGGCGCGGGGAGTGTCGGCTAGCGACCGGTACGGCGGGCTGACGCCCGTGCGGGCGCTGGCGACTTCGCGCAGCACGGCCAGCACGGCGTCGCGCTGATCGGCGTGCAGGGAGACGACGCCTAGTTGCAGCGCGGGAGTGAGCCGCCAGCCCGAGACGATCCCGCGGGCGGCGAGCCTGCGCTCGATGCCGGGCAGGCTCTCCTCGGCCAGGCCCCGGGTATCTGCGGTCACGACCACCAGAAGTGCGTCCGGGGACAGGCCGAGCAGCGCGGCTGCCTCCCATGGCACGGCCTCCGGGCCGGGATGGCCGGTGAGCAGCGCCTCCACCAGGGCGGAGCGGCGCCGCTGCTGGGCGAGCAGCAGCTCGGCGGTCGCGGCCCGGTACGCCTCGGTGAGGGCCAGGGCGTGCTCGTCGGTCAGCTGCCAGATCATGCTGGCCGCGGCAAGCAGAGCGTCCGCCGTGGCCGGGCGCGCGGCGCGGCGGGACTCCTCGACCAGTGCGTCCCACAGCGTGGCGAAGCTGATCCGGTAGCACTGCAACACCTCAGGCAGCGGCACCCCCTGATGGGCGCGGCGGCGGCCGGTCTCCTGCGGCGCGGCCAGGTCGAGGGTAGCCTGCGGGTGGCCGATGGCAGTGACGATGGACCGCAAGTTGTGCGCGACGGAACGGTGCAGGTCCTCAAGCGGGACGAGCTTATCGCGGCGGTAGAGCGGGATGCGCTCGAGGACCGCGGCGTAAGCGTCATCGATCAGTTGAGACAGCCGGGCCTCGGCCCGGGCGGTCAGGTCGGCCAGCGCGGCACGGCTTCCCCGGCCTCCTGCCCCGGCCGGGGATAGCGGAGCAGCTCGGACACCAGCATACGGCTGCGCGCCATCCTCGCCTCTGCCCGCCGCGGCAGGAACCGCCACACCGACCACACGCTCCGGATCCGGCGGGCTCGCGGCCTGCGCGCTCATCGACTCACCTCACCGGTCCTGGTACGGCTATGCAGCCCGCACGCACCCGCAGGCCGACGCTGGACCGACCCGCAGGGCAAGGACGTCGTCGCGGAGCCATTCCCTGGCGACGGCAGACGAAACGCATAGGTTCGTGCACGCGTCGCCGACTTCATGCCAGGCTGCCGGACGCCGAGCCGATACAGGTTCGCGGTACACGAGGCACAGCACGATCAGGCCCCTTCGGGACGGGGTAGGTAAGCCCGGCCGAGCACCAGACGCACGGGATGTAGGGCCTGGTCCGCCGCCCGCACCGGCCAGAGCTTTTCCGGTAGCCGGGTGCCTGCCCCCGTGCGGTAACTGTCGACTCTCAGCACCAGCCTCCCCCGGTCGTCGCGCAGCAACTCCGCATCGACTGCTACTCCGTCGGACAGCACCACCATCAGGTTCCCGAGCAGGGCCGTCGACGGCACGTCCAGCTGCAAACCAGGATAGAGGTGGGTCGCACGCACCGTTACCTGGGCGTGGCCAGACCCGGGTCCTCTCATGTCCCGGTCCCGGGGATACCGGACGTGGCCATCACGATCTCCAGGGTCTGCGCGCTCGCGTGGAACCTTATGGTACGTCGGATCACCAGGGCCCGGTCGCTCTCCCTCGATGTCGTCGGCGACGCCAACCGGAACGGTAGCTCCGTCTCAACGTACCCGACATTGTAGGATCGGCCGCCCAGCCGGTAACAGCTCCGGAGACCCGAGCCGGTTTCTTTGCCCTGCTAACGGGCCTCAGTGCCGACCGGGCGCCCCGGCTGTCACGCCGGCTGGTCTCCGCCACAGGGCAGGACGTGACCCGGCTGCCCGGACCGTACGCGACGCCGGGGGAAGACCGAACCGGGCAAGCGCACAGTGCTTCGCCGCGCCGCCCACGAGATCACAGCACCCGATGTGCAGACTGCCCGAGACCACACAGACGTGCGTCGTGCGGCTCGTAACCCCGAGGCAGCAAATAGCACGGTGAGACTAGCGCCCGGCGCCTAGTGGCACCCGGCCGCCGCCGAATAGATAATCTGCAGGCCCCCACCAGGGGCCAGCACCAGCCAGCCGGCAGCGAATAATCGGCGCTATGTGCGTTTAGTCATCAATCGGTGACAAGCTGCTGTTGACGCAGTGTCATCTGGAGTTGGCGCGCCCTGCGCGATCGGCACGTCCGCGGCGGGGCATGGCTCAGCGCGCCCCGGCGGCGTGCCGCGAGTCCTGGCGCGAGGGACCTGGTGGGCCGCGA
>JASIGD010000540.1 GCA_030045295.1 Streptosporangiaceae bacterium | reverse complement strand
CGCGACCGTCTGCAGGTGCTGGGGCCGCTCGCACGGGGCGATCACGGTGCCGATCGCCTCCCGGATCGCCTCGGCGGCGCCGAGCAGCCGGGCCGCCGCGGCCGGACCTGACCCGTCCCCCGGCCGGCCCCGGGCCAGCGTGACCGCGGCCATGTCCTCGAGCACGCTCGACATCCGCCACCGGTCGCGCAGCTCGGTGTGCAGCTTCAGGCTGTGCCGCAGCAGCGTGACGGCCGCCGCGGCGCCCCGCGCCGCCGCGAGCAGGCCGAGTTGCTCGTCGGCCCAGGCGATGCCCTCGCGGAAGCCCAGCCCTTCGGACAGCGACCGGCTCTCGATCAGGAGTTCCGTGGCCCGTTCGGCATCTCCCTCGTAGCGGGCCGCAACCACCAGGCTGATCAGTGACCACGCCATCCCTTCGATGTCGCCGAGCTCACGGAAGGCGGCCAGCGCGGTGCCGGCCTCGTCGGCGGCCCGGCCGAAGTCGCACTGCAGCCAGGAGGCGAAGGCCAGGTAGTCGTGCGCGCTGGCCACCCCCCACCGGTCCCCGGCCGCCCGGGCCACGGCCAGGCCCTCCTCGTAAAGCTCCGCGGCCCTTTTGTACCGGCCCTGCTCGCGGGCCACGCTGCCGAGGACCTGCAGCGCGCGGGCGATCCCCTTTGCATCGCCCAGCTCGCGGTAGAGCCGGAGCGCGTCCTCGAGCCGGCGCGCGGCCGGGGCGTAGTCGCACTGCAGCAGGGCCAGCCGGCCACTGCCGAGCAGCGCCCTGGCCCGCAGCGCGGCGGACGCGTCCGGCGCGGCGGTGACGGCCGCGTCCATCCACTGCCGGAGTTCTTGGTAGCGGCCGCGCAGGTACGCGTACCGGCCGAGAGCCCCGGCGATCCTCAGTGCGGCCACCGCCTCGCCGGTCTCGCTGGCGTACTCGAAGGCCCGCCGCAGGTTCGGCAGCTCGGCGTCCAGCCGGTCCAGCTGCCGCTCCAGCTGGCCCGCTGCCGCGCCGGAGCCCGCGATGGCGCCTGAGCCCGCGCCCGGATCCGGGCCGCCCACCTCGATCGGCTCGATCCGGTCGGCCGAACGTTCGGCCAGCTCCATGTAGTGATTCAGGTGCGCCCGCCGGACCTGGTCCTCTTCGCCCGCCTCGGCCAGCCGTTCGGCGGCATACTCCCGGATGGTGGCGAGCAGCTGGTAGCGCGAGTCGCCGTGCGCGTCGTCGACCCGCAGTAGTGACTTGTCCGCCAGCCTGGTGACCAGCTCCAGCATCGCGTCCCCGCTGATTTCCCCGCCCGCGGCCACCTGCTCGGCCGCCTCCATCGTGAAGCCGCCGTAGAATACGGCCAGCCGCCGGAAGGTGACCCGTTCGTAGGCATCGAGCAGGTGGTGGCTCCAGTCCAAGGTGGCGTGCAGGGCCTGGTGCCGCGGTGGCGCGGACCGTGCGCCGCCGACCAGCACGGCGAACATGTCGTCCAGCCGTTCGGCGAGCTGCGCCGAGGAAAGCATCCGCATCCTCGCGGCGGCCAGCTCGATCGCCAGCGGCAGGCCGTCGAGCCGCTGGCAGATCGACGCGACCTTGGCGGCGTTGTCGTCGGTGACCCGGAACGACGGCCGGACCAGCTGCGCCCGCTGCTCGAACAGCTTGACCGCAGCGGACGAGACTAGCGCCGCCGCGGTGGCCGCCCGACCAGCCGCGGGCAGCGACAGCGGCGGCACCCGCCAGTTGACTTCGCCTTCTACCCGGAGCGCCTCACGGCTGGTGGCCAGCACGACCAGGGCGGGGCAGGCCCAGAGCAGGTTCTCCGCCAGCTTGGCCGTCTCGCCCGCGAGGTGCTCGCAGTTGTCTAGCACGACCAGCACCCGATGCTCGCCGATGTACTCGGCAACGGCCTCGGCGGGGTCTTGCCCTGGCGTGTCAGGCACCTCCAGCCTGCTGGCGACAGCCTGCCCGACGATGCCAGGGTCATCGATCTGCGCTAGCTCCACCCAGCAGACCCCGTCGGGGAACGACGCCTCCGCGGACATGGCAGCGGCCAGCGCCAGCCGAGTTTTGCCCGTGCCGCCCGGACCGGTGAGGACTAGCAGGCGGCTGCGGGTGAGCGCGTCGGCGATGGCACCGAGTTCGCGCTCTCGCCCCACCAACGGGGTGAGCCGCACGGGGAACTTTGCTCGGGTCAGCGGCATGGTGCTTCCGCCCAGCCTGGCCACCGGACCACCCAAGCGGACGGGAAGCCCGGCGGATGAGCCTGGGAGCCGGGCGGCCTCGGCCAGCCTCGCCCGGTCAGCAGCCGACAGCTCAGGCTGTCCGCGATCAGCGCCACGGCCGACACGCGTGACGCCTGGCACCGCACCTGCTCAAGGGCCGCCATCATGGCCTGGCTCATCCGGCACCGCTCCGCGAGCGCCTCCTGAGGACGGCTCGTGGCGATACGAAACTCGCGCAACAGGCTGGCAACGCCGACACGCCGACCCCTCCCGGTTTGCAATCCTACGGCCAGGAATCCCCTACGGCCAGTTGCCGGGCGATAAGCCAGGCTATGACCGCCGAGGTTGTGCTCTGGGCTGGCTTCGCGGTCCGTCCTGCCCTGTGCCGTTTTCGTGGTGTCAGCATCGGGCCAGCGCATCTCAAGGAAGCTGGTGGCCCGGCGGGTCACGGTCACCGTGTCGAGCGAGACGCCGATTTCTTGGACTCCCTGCCGTGAGCGGTCGGCGCCGGCGACGCCGACCGCTCCGGCCAGCACCATCATCTCTCATAAACGTTGGGCGGCGCGACGATGGCGACAGACTGCCAACGAGGCCGTGAGCTGTACTCAGTCGCCGATCATCGGGATGGGTCTCAGCCCGCGCATACTCGTTATGCCCGAACAATTGGTTGTTGCCCTCGTGGGATGTTCGCTCTCCGTAGCAGTTCCTCTGTCGATCCTGGGCGAGCGAGCGGGTCGACGTACGCCGCTCCGCACCGCGCACATCGCCGCCGAAGCGACTTCCGATGTACCGGATAACCGGCCATTAGCCGATGGCTCTGTCGGTCGGCTGCGGCCTGATGAGGTCGCCGTGAAGCGCGATGCCGCCATCCGCGCCATGGCGACCAGGCTTACCGGTTCGAGCCCCCGAGGGTGGGCGTCGCATCAGCCGGGGGGCGCAGGCCGTCGAGTGCGGCCTGGAGGATTGGTCCGGTGTAGCCGGTGTCGCCGTGGATCGTGGCGATGGCGACGATCATGTCGAGGATCTGCTCGAGGGTGAGGTCGTCGCGGACCTCGCCGGCGTACTGCGCGGCGGCGAGGAGCGGCCGGCCCGCGATTATCACCCGGGTGCGGCCGTTTTTGAAGAGGGGATCGGTGCGGTCCGTGTGCTTGAGTAGCTCGGCGGCGATGTGCCGCTTGCTCGTGGTAAAGGCGAAGAACCGGCGCAGCCAGGCCGCCAGAGCCGCTCCGGGGGTCTCGCCGCCGGTGGTCTCGGCGGCCTGGCAGATGGCATTGACCTCGTCGGTGTAGAGGGCCTCGAGGAGCTCGTGGCGTCCGGGGAAGTTGCGGTACAGGGTCGCCATGCCGACGCCGGCGCGCCGCGAGATCTCGGCCATCGACACCACGGCATCAGGATCGGCGAACGCGGCGCGGGCGGCGGCGAGGATCTTGTAGCGGTTGCGCTCGGCGTCGGCTCGTCTCGTGGGTGCCGGGGTTTGGCGAGCGGGCATCGAGGCTCCAATTGGACAGGCTATCCGGTTATCGCTAGAGTGAAGTGGACAGGCTATCCGCCTGTCGGCGCACCCGATCCTACCAACCCGCCGCGACCGACTCCGGCGGCTCAAGGAGCTTGCCATGGAATACCGGCCCCTGGGGCGCACCGGCGTCTCGGTCAGCCAGCTATGCCTGGGCGCGATGATGTTCGGCGCGTTCGGCAACTCCGACCACGACGACGCGGTCAAGATCATCCACAGGGCGCTGGACGCCGGGATCAACTTCATCGATACCGCCGATGGCTATTCTGCAGGCGAGTCAGAACAGATCCTGGGCGAGGCGCTGGCCGGCGGCCGACGGGAGAGCGTGGTGCTCGCCGTCAAGTTCGGTCCGCCCTTCGGCCAGGACCCCAACCATCGCGGAGCGTCGCGGCGGTGGATCACTGAGGGGGTCGAGGGATCACTGCGGCGGCTTCAGACCGACTGGATTGACCTCTATCAAGTGGGCGTTCCCGACCCGGACACCGATATCGACGAGACCCTCGGCGCCCTGACAGACCTCGTGCGCGCTGGCAAGATCCGCTACTTCGGCGCGTCGAAGGTTCCCGCTTCCCAGATCGTCGAGGCCCAGTGGACCGCCGACCGCCGCGGCCACGGGCGGTTCCGCACCGAGCAGCCGCCCTACTCTCTGCTGACTCGCGCCGTCGAGTACGACGTGCTGCCGACCTGCCTGCGCCACGGGATGGGCGTCATGGCCTACAGCCCGCTGGCCGGGGGCTGGCTGTCGGGCAAGTACCGGAACGGCCGGGATGTCAGCGGCCCGGGCTCGGCCGCCCGGGCGCGGCGTTTCCCCGGCGCCTACGACGCCGCCAACCCGGCCAACGCCGCAAAACTCGCTGCGGCCGATGCCCTCGGCGCACTCGCTGACCAGGCCGGGCTGACCCTTATCCAGATGGCAGTCGCGTTTGTCACCCGGCACCCCGCGGTCACCTCCGCGATCATCGGCCCGCGCACCATGGAGCACCTAGACGGCTATCTCGCCGCCGACGGAATCGACCTGTCCACCGACGTGCTTGACCGCATCGACCAGATCGTTCCCCCCGCAGTCACGATCAACGTCGCTGACAACATGTGGAACTTCGGCACTACGACACTGGACGCCGCATACCGCCGCCGGTAGATCAGGCCGGTCCCGGATAGCTAACCTCCGCTATTCAGCGGCGATGGGCGGTTTGCTGCCGAGTTTGGGGCGGGCGATGCATCCGCTCGGGACCTAAGTTGCGATAACGGCCAGTTATCACTCACGCTGGCCATCGCCTTTCGTGCCGCTCGCCCGACGCCACCGTGTGAACCCGCTGCCGTGGCTGCACGCGTGATCCGTCGGCGAGTATCGGCACACGCCGGCGTAACAGAACGGCCGTTCGGGTGCGGCTCGGACGATAAATCGGCTGCACCAGTCCGTGGTATCCGTGCAGGCAGTGCGTCCGGAGCGGCGGGCCAGGCTACTCTTAATCCGCGGGTTCGGGGTTCGAGTCCCTGGCGGCGCACCCGCCCGTAAAACCCCTGGTAAACGCCACCCTCAGTGATGGCATTTGCGCTGACGGCGGTTCAGAGCAACAATGGCGAACACCTGCCGCCAGTCCTTTGCCGCGCCCGGCGGTCATCGTCGTCCTGGTCTCGGTCCTGCCGTAGAGCACGGGCCATACGCTCCGCAGCCTCCCGCGATACCTCCGGCGCAACATGGCTGTAGGTGTTCATCGTCAGCGCTATTTGGCTATGTCCGAGGATCTCCATCACCACACGGGCCGGAACGTGCTGAGCAAGCAGCAAGCTAGCTGCCGTATGCCGGAGATCGTGCGCCTTCGGGTCTTGCTGGGCCGGGTCATCGAGCCCTGCCTGCATCGCCGGGACGGCGTAAACACGGATGGCCGAGACAACCGAGTTGGCATGGAATACAAGGCCTTGGCCCGGTCCGCGTCGGAGGCCTGGATGACGACTACCTCGAGGTGGGCGTCCATGGTCCGGTCATACCCGGCTCGGGAGGAAAGCCGAACACCGCGAGCAGGCCGGGATTTCCGAACGAGGAAACCCGGCTGATCCCGCGGTCGGTCACGGTTAGCACGCAGACGCCGTAGGGCTGCAGCTGCCCGTCAGCGTCCCGCGCGTACACCGCCGCGGCGGGCTGGCCGTTGGCGCCGGTGGCGAGCATCCGCCAGTCGCCGGCGGCGCCGAGGACGCGGTCGCGCAGGAACGGGATGCAGGCACGGCGGCCCGAGAACCAGGACCGCAGCGGCGTCGCCTCCAGGATGACGTCCTCGACCAGCAGCCGCTCGAGGGCAGCGACGTCCGCGTTCTCGAACGCGACGATGTAATCGTCCAGCAGCGCCCGCGCCCGTGGTCTGTCCGGCTCAGTGATCTGATCAGCTGCGGGGGCTACTTCCTCCAGCCGG
>JASIGD010000539.1 GCA_030045295.1 Streptosporangiaceae bacterium | reverse complement strand
CCGCGGCCCGACCCCGCCGGGCGGCGGCTGGCGTACGTCTGCTCCGGCGCCCTCCGGGTCACCGGCCTGCCCGGGCGGGCCGGCGACGAGGCCGAGGACCGGGTGATCGCGGATCCGCAGGGCGCGGCGCACGTGACGTTCGGGCTGCCCGAGTTCCTCGCGGCCGAGGAGATGGACCGGCACCGCGGCTACTGGTGGGCGCCGGACGGCACGGCCCTGCTCGTGGCCCGGGTGGACGAGGCCTCGGTCAGGAGGTGGCACATCGCCGACCCCGCCCGCCCGGAACGCCCGGCGGCCGAGGTGGCCTATCCCGCGGCCGGCACGCCGAACGCCGACGTGTCCCTGCGGCTGGCCCGGCTCGACGGCACCGGCGCGGACGTGGACACCGACCGCGAGACGTTCCCTTACCTGGTGGCGGTGCGCTGGCAGGACGGGCACGACCCGCTGGTGCTGGTGCAGACCCGGAACCAGCGCGCGATGCGGATCCTGAGCGTCGAGCCCGGCACCGGCCAGGCCCGCGTGCTGCACGAGGACACCGACCCGCGCTGGCTGGAGATCGTCCCGGGCGTGCCCGCCTGGACGCGCGACGGCCGCATCGTGTGGACCCGGGACGACGCGGACACCCGCCGGCTGGTGCTCATGGCCCCCGGGGAGGAGCCGGTTCCGGTCACCCCGCCGGGCCTGCAGGTGCGCGGCGTCCTGGACGTCGACGGCGACACCGTGCTGCTGGCGGCGTCCGCCGAGCCGACCGAGACCGGTCTGTGGAGCTACGGCCCTGACGGGCTGAGCCAGGTCGGCGCGGGCGGCGGCGTGGAAGGCGGAACCCGGGCGGGCGGGACCACGGTGACCTGGCGCAGCGCGCTGGACCAGGACGGCGCGACCGTGCGCGTGTACCGCGGCGGCAGCCCGGTGGCCGAGATCGCGTCGCTCGCCGAACACCCGGCGCTGCCCGTTCCCCGCCCGGTCCTGCTGCGGGCCGGATCGCGCGAGATCCGGACCGCGGTCTTGTTCCCGTCCTGGCACCAGCCCGGGCAGGGCAGGCTGCCGGTGCTGCTCGACCCGTACGGGGGGCCGCACTCCCAGCGGGTGGTCAAGGCCCGCAACGCCTACCTCACGTCACAGTGGTTCGCCGAGCAGGGATTCGCGGTGGTGGTCGCGGACGGCCGCGGCACCCCGGCGCGCGGGCCCGGCTGGGAACGCGCGGTGGACGGCGACCTGGCCGACCCGCCGCTTGAGGACCAGGTCGACGCGCTGCGCGCCGCGGCGGAGCGCTTCGGCGACCTGGACACGGACCGGGTGGCGATCCGCGGCTGGTCGTTCGGCGGGTATCTGGCCGCGCTGGCGGTGCTGCGCCGCCCCGACGTATTCCACGCGGCTGTCGCGGGCGCCCCGGTCACCGACTGGCACCTGTACGACACGCACTACACCGAGCGCTACCTCGGTTACCCGGGCACAGAAAGTGACCGCTACGACCGGTCCGCCCTGGTTTTTTGGGCCGAACGGACCGGGGTTTCACGCGCCCTGCTGCTGATCCACGGCCTGGCGGATGACAACGTGGTGGTCGCGCACACGCTGCGGCTGTCCGCGGCGCTGCTGGCCGCCGGGTACCCGCACTCGGTGCTGCCGCTGTCCGGCGTCACCCACATGGCCTCGCAGGAGACGGTCGCGGAGAACCTCCTGAAACTGCAGCTTGATTTCCTCCGCCGCGCCCTCGGCGTTCCGGAACCCGCCCGTTGACGCAAGCCCCCGGGTGCTTATCGTGGGGAGAAACGCTCGATGGGAGCTGCCATGAGACTGCGGGCGCGTCGCCGGACCCTGGTGCTGTGGAGCTCATCCCCGGTCCCGGCCGGCCGGTCCCGGGGTCGCGGCGGCACGCGGCCGCGACGGGTCAGGCGGATCCGCCGGTGGCTTCGGACCGGCGCGCTGCTGACGGTCCTCGGCGCGCTGCGAGTCGCCCGCGCCGCGCGGGGCCGCTGGGAGCCGGTGTGCCTCGCGGCCGGCAGCCTGCTCACGGTGATCGGCTTCCTGCTGCCCGCGGTCGGGGTCTTTTACCTGGGATTGCTGGTCCTCATCGTGACCCTGGTCAAGGGAATAGCGAAGAAGGGCCGGGACGCGGGCCTGTCGGCGCAATGGCGCTGATGCGGCCCTCGCCATTAAGGCGCCGCGCCGCACGGGGACTGTGTAGCCAGGGTCACATTCAGGATGGGACCTCGGTCACTTCTTTCGCGCGCGGACTGGAATAAGTTTTGGACATCAGACACGCGCGGAGCCGGCCCGGTGCCGGTGTGCGCCGCGTGGCGTTACGCTTACGCTCGAAAGCAGCGAGGACGCTGAGCATGACACAGGCACCAGAAGCGCCGGCCAGGACCCGGGCGCAGATCTCCGAACGCACGTTCCGCACGGACCACTGGTGGGAGCAGCCGCGGATCGTCGCGGCCGGGCTCACGATCTGGGTCGTTTACGCGACGGTGCGCGTTTTCACGGGTCACTGGTATTACGTCCCCCAGTACCACTACCTGACGCCGTTCTACTCGCCGTGCGTGAGCGGCGAATGCGTGCCGGGCTCGAGCACCCTGGGCCAGTGGTGGCCGGCGGTGCCGCCGATCATCCCGTACGCGATCGTGTCGCTGGTCTTCGTGCTGGGCTTCCGGCTGACGTGCTACTACTACCGGCGGGCGTACTACCGGGCGTTCTGGCGGGCGCCCGCGGCGTGCGCGGTGCGCGAGCCGCACGCCCGGTACACCGGCGAGACCAGGTTCCCGCTGATCCTGCAGAACATTCACCGCTACTTCTTCTACGCGGCCGTGCTGGTCGGGATCTTGCTCACGTACGACGTGACGCAGGCGTTCCGCGGGCCGAACGGGGACTTCGGGTTCGGCCTCGGTTCGCTGATCATGCTGGCCAACGTGATCCTGCTGTGGTGCTACGCGCTGGGCTGCCACTCGTGCCGGCACATCACCGCCGGGCGGCTGAAGAACTTCTCCAGGCACCCGATCCGGTACTGGGCCTGGACCAAGGTCTCGTGGCTGAACGCGCG
>JASIGD010000538.1 GCA_030045295.1 Streptosporangiaceae bacterium | reverse complement strand
CGCGACGACGACGTGGAGTTCGTGACCGTAATGTGGTTCGACTCGCTGGACTCGGTCCGGGCGTTCCAGGGCGAGGACTACCAGGCGGCGCACGTGCCCGCCGAGGCGCAGGCGGTGCTCGCCGACTTCGACAAGCGCTCGGCGCACTACGAAGTGCTCGACCGCCGCGAGCAGCCCCGGTAACCCCCCGGCGGCGCCAGTCCCGGAAAAGCATCCTCCCAGGCCCGTGTTTCGGCTGTGCCGTAACGATGCGGTAACGACTGGTCCGTAACGTCGCCATTAGAAGCACGAAGGGCAAGGAGGCACGAGCTGTCATGGACGAGTTCACGATCATCACCGTTATCGGCCGTCCCGTCGAGGAGGTCTTCGCCGTCTCTGAGGACGTGGCCAAGATGCCGCTGTGGAATCCCGGAATGTCCGAGGCGCGCATCACCAGCGACGGCCCGCTGCAGCCGGGTGCCACGCTGGTCTTCCGCGGTACGTTCCTCGGCCGGACCTACGAGACCAACGCGGTCTGCACCGCCTGCATCGAGAACAAGCAGATCGCTACGAAGAGCACCGCCGGGCCGTTCTATCTCGAGACCGACACCGTGCTGGAGCCAGTGGAGGCGGGGACCCGGCTCACCACCACCTACCGGGGTGAAAGCCGGGGGTTCTTCAAGCTCGCCGAGCCGCTCGTCATCCGCCTGGCCAAGAAGCACTTCGAGGCCGCCGGGGAGAACCTGCGCACGCTCCTCGAGGACAACGCGCTCTGACCGAGGGTATCCAAGATCCCGCTACTAGCGGGGTAGGTAGAGGAGCCGCCGAAGCAGCCGCGGCACCTCAGCGGGGGAGCCGGCAGGTGTATCAGCGGCGCCGTCCGCGCACTCCGAGTCGGCAAGGGCGCGCTTGCGGCCGCCGAACGGAACGGGGGTTCCGATGCACAGAGTGATGTTTCTTGAATGCCCGGAGTACATGAATAGCGAGGGCACCGCGAGGTGCGGGCTGCCTGCCGCGGTGGAGTACAGGTACCCGGTCTCCTCCACCGACGGGCCGCTGGAGAGCGCCAAGATCCGGTGCCCGCGCGGTCATTGCTTCAACGGCCCACTTGAGTCGCTGACCTGGGAGAAAGACCTGAGTGCGGCCGAGCGGAGCGTCCCGCTGGTACGGCCTGATCGCGCATTAAGACCATTTTTCCGAACGGGCCGTGGTATCACTCGCGCGCCACCGGCCTTCCCGGACCAGCCGGCGCTACGCGCCGTCGCGCTCGGTGTCCTGCGCGGCGGGGAAACGCACCACGGCCTGCCCGACCGCCAGCCGTAGGGTGGTCATTCGCGTCTACCGGACGACACCCGGGGATCGACCGGCTGGTCCTTCCACTGCTCGCGCACCCAGGAGTGCGCCGGGTCGTCGCAGACGAGCCATCCGCGCTGGCCGGGTCCGGCCATGACGTTCAGGTAATACAGGTCATAGCCCGGAACCGCCATCGACGGCCCGTGCCAGCCGTGCGGGACGATCACCACGTCTCCGCTGCGTATTTCGGCTAGGACGTCCGCGGGACGGTCCGGTGTGCCGTACACCCGCTGGTACGCGATGCCCGGACCCGCGGGCCCGGCCGCCACCTCGAAGTAATAGATCTGCTCCAGAACGGATTCGCCTGGCCGTTCCGAATCATGCTTGTGCGGGGGGTAGGACGACCAGTTTCCCGCGGGCGTGAATACCTCGCAGGCGATCAGGCGGTCGGCTTCGAGCACGTCAGGGGTGCCGAAGTTGTTGACCCGCCGCGAGCAGGCCCCGGCGCCGCGCAGCTCCACCCGGACCTCGTCCGCCTTCACGTGCCGGAACGGCAGCCCTTCGGCCTCGACCCTGGCGCTGGCCAGCGCGAACCGGCCGCCGTTTTCGCTGCTGATCCGGTAGGCGGTATCCCGGGGTACGTAGGCGCAGTCGGTGACGGCAGAGAACGCGTCCGGGCGGCCGGCCAGATCCGCGCCGCCGGCGTCGGTGTCTACCGCGCACGCGCCGGCCAGCGGCAGCACGATCATCTCGTCCCCGCCGGTCTCGCCCAGCTCGACCTCTCCCGCGGTCAGGTGAAGCACCCGCAGGCCGCTGTATCCCCAGTGAGCGACCTCGGGCGTGATGCGGACGAGGTCCCGTCCGTCGGTCGTGCTCCCGGCCGGGAAATGCCAGTCCAAAGCCTCATCATGGATAGTCATGGCCGAACCGTAACACCGTGCGTCAGGCCGTACGCGGCGTCCACCGCCGCGGCGACGTCGCCGTCATCCGGGTACGGCGTCCTATCTCACCGCTGCTGTCCGCCGAACAGCCTGCGGAGGTAGTACAGGCTCTCCCGCACCGCCCGGGCCGGGCCCTCGTCGGTGGGCGGGCCGGGCAGGATCGTGTCCTGCTCGAGCACGTACCAGCCGCGGTAGTCTGCCGCCTCCAGGGCGGCCACCACGCCGGCGATGTCGACGTCGCCCTGGCCGAGCGGGCGGTACAGCCCGGCTGCGACGCCCTGGGTATAGGACAGCTCGCCGCTCGCGACCCTGCGCGCCACCGGCGCGGCCGCGTCTTTCAGGTGCACGTGCCCGATTCGTCCCGCGGCCGCGCGGGCGAGCTGCGCCGGGTCGGTCCCCCCGATCACCAGGTGGCCGGTGTCCAGGCAGAGCGCGATACCGCTGCCGTCGAGTACCCGGTGCACCTCGTCGCGCCGTTCCACCATCGTCCCGACGTGCGGGTGAAGCGTCGCCAGCAGCCCGCGCTCCGCGGCCCGGGCGGCCGCGCGGTCCAGGTTGGACAGCAACGCGGCCCAGCCGTCGGCATCGAGTTCCGGGCGGGTGTCATAGCCGTCGTGGCCGGTGGCGGCGGCCAGGACGAGGACCGGCCGGCCACCCGCGAAGGAGTCGAGGGCCCGGTCCACGGGGGCCAGAGGGTTTGCGCCGCGCTCGTGCAAGATCACGGGAACGAATCCGCCCGCGGCGGTCAGCCCGTACTCCGCGAGCAGCCGGGATCGCTGGGCCGGATCGGACGGCAGGTAGCCGTCGGGCCCGAATTCGGTGGCCGTCAGCCCCACGGCCCGCATCTCGGCGAGCACCCGGTCGACGTGCAACTGGTGTCCCCAACCCGGTACCTCGCAGACACCCCAGGAGATGGGCGCTCCCGCGACCCGTCCCTGCACCGGCCGCGCCTTCATGGGCTGTCCCTCCACTGCCTGGGCTGTCACCGGCGCACCTCCGCTACTAGCACCGGCTCGTCGCGCGGCCGGGACCGCCCGGGGAGTCAACCTGCGGCAGTCGGCGCAGCGTGCGGGCGTGGAACGCACCGATCCGCCCGACGCCGATCAGTCCGATGCGCATGAAGTTCCCCCGCGTGGCCGGGTGGTCTGGTGATCACAGCTTTGCCGGGCACCGCGGTGATGTCAACGATCATGTCTTAATGACAGGACATTTAGGGCAACGCGAGCCGACCGGGGACATCCAGTACGCTGCTTGCGGCCGTTATAGCACTCATGCGGGAGCCGCCCGGTCATGCTGAGCCAGCACGTCATCGATTCCCTGTTCCCGCCGGGCCTGCCCGGCGCCGAGCACTGGGAGCGCCGCTACCCGCCGCGCGACCTGCCCGAAGGGGCACAAGTCACCCGCTTCGCACCGAGCCCGACCGGCTACCTGCACATCGGCGGCGTGTACGTGGCGACCATCGACGCGGACGTCGCCCGGCACTCCGGCGGCCGCTACCTGGTCCGCGTCGAGGACACCGACCAGGCCCGCGTCACCGAGGGGGCCGCCGAGCAGTTCGCCGAGGCGTTCGCGTATTTCTCGATCGTCCCGGACGAGGACGACCAGACTGGCCGGTACGGGCCGTACCACCAGGCCGCGCGGGCGGAGATCTACCTGACCTACGTCCGCGAACTGCTCCGCCGGGGCCAGGCGTACCCGTGCTTCGCCACCAGGCAGGACCTGGAGGAGATCGCCGCCCGGCAGCGAGCCGCCGGCGCGCTGCCCGGCTACTACGGGCAGTGGGCAATATGGCGCGACGCCCCCCCGGATCAGGTGGCCAAGCGGCTGGCGATCGGTGACCCTTACGTGGTCAGGTTCCGCGCGCCGGGAGTCGCGCGCCGGGTCAGCTTCACCGACGCCATCCGCGGCGAGCTGACCCTGGACGACAACCGGAACGACGCGGTGATCCTCAAGAGCAGCGACACCGAGCCGCGGCTGCCCACCTATCATTTCGCGCACGTCGTCGACGACCACCTGATGCGCGTCACCCTGGTCATCCGCGGCGAGGAGTGGATTTCTTCGGTGCCGCTGCATCTGCAGCTATTCGACGCGCTCGGCTTCGAGCGCGTCCGCTACGCGCACATCGCGCCGCTGATGAAGCAGGACGGCGACAGCCGCAAGCTGGCCAAGCGGAAGCTGTCCAAGCGCCACGACCCCGAGGCCAGCGTCACCTTCTACATCGGGCAGGGCTATCCGGCCCCGGCGGTGCAGTACTACCTGCGCGGCCTGGCCAACGCGCGGCTGGCCGAGATGCCGCTTGCGCAGGCGCTGACCGAGCCGATCAGGCTCTCGGAAATGGGCACCGCGGGCCCGCTGGTCGACCTGGTCAAGCTCGACGACATCTGCGCCGACTACGTCGCGACCCTGCCCGGCCGCCAGACCCTGGACGAGGTGATTACCTGGGCCCGCCGGTATGACCCGGAACTCGCGGCGGTCCTGGACACCGAGCAGGACCTGGCGCTGCGCGCCCTGGCCATCGAGCGCGGAGACACCCCCAATCCGCGCAAGGACCTGCGGAAGTGGGCGGACTTCCGCGCCGTCTACGGGTACTTCTTCGCCGAGCTGTTCACCCCGGTCACCAACCCGGCCGATCCCCGGTTCGGCGGCCTCGACCCCGAGCTGGTGCGCGCCGTCGCACGAGGCTTCGCCGACGGCTACCAGCCGCCCGGGGAAGGCACCGAATGGTTCGGCCAGATCCGCCAGCTCGCCGCCGACCTAGGCTTCGCGCCCAGCCAGAAGGTCTACAAGCAGGACCCGGCGGCCTACCCGGGTTCGATCCGCGAGGCGTCCCAGGTCATCCGGATCCTGCTCACCGGCACGCCGCGCAGCCCTGACCTGGCCGCCGTGGCCGCCGCGCTCGGCACCGACGAGGTTCTGCGCCGGGTGCGCGCGCTGCGGTAACGTGGCCGCTCCGCTGAGCCGGGTCAGGAGTCCGCGGCCTGGCCCGCCCAGGCCGCAACCCGGTCAGGAGTCGGCGTCCTCGCATTCGGTTTCGTCATCGGGTGCGGTGGCCTGATCGCTGGGCCAGGTCAGCTCGTCGGGCGGGGCATCGATGACAGGTACCGGATCGAGGCCGATCTTCTGCGCGATCCGGGTCAGCAGCACGTCCTGGGCGGCCAGGTGCCCCTGCACGTGCGCCACTTCGTGCAAGGTCGCGCTCGCGTCGTGGTAGGTCGCCTCTGCGCGTTTGTCAGCCGCGGCACCCTGCACGTTCTGTCCCACCATGATCACGGACAACAATACTAGCTGCAAGAACGTCTGGGCTACCCACGTAACAACCGCCGACGCGCCTGCGCGGATCGCAGCAGGAAGGCTGATCAGGTCGAACAGCGCAAAGAGGTAGGCGCACCACATGCTGCCCACCCCTCGCGTTATCAGGATCGCGACCTTGGTGTTGAACCTGTTGACGGCCGACCCGCGCGGCAGGAAATCAGCCACCTTCACCGGCCGGTCAGCTCGCCGCGAGGCTATGTGCGGATGGCGTATGTGCTGGTAGATGGTCATGACGTGACCTCCCGTCATAAGGGCGGGCCGCTTCTGCTGCCGGGCGCGGATTTCCGACAGGGTAACGGCTGGCGCATCAGCCGCACGCCGTCCGCCGCGGGCGAGGTCCCCCCCAGCCGGCGCTATCGGCCGCCGGCGAGGTCTCCTCGACCGGTGCCACCAGAGTGCGCCGGGCCGAGGCGCACGAAATCCTGACGGGTGTTGACATTACTTTAACGATGTACAAAAATTTCGATCGATGATAAATAGCTCTGACTCGTCTCCGTGGCGCGAAGCGCGCAGGCGCTCCGCGCGCGACGTCATCGTCGCTGCCGCCTGGGCGCTGGCGCGGGAGGAAGGCCTATCCGGGTGGTCGCTGCGTGACCTGGCCCGCCGTGCCGGTATCAGCACGCCCACGGTGTACGCCTACTTCGATTCCAAGAACGCGATCTACGACGCGATGTTCGGCGAGGCGGCCACCGAGTTCGCGGACCGGATGGCCGAGTCGACCGACGACGCTGAGGATCCCCGCGACCTGCTCGTGGCCACCGCGCGGCGCTACGCCCGGTTCTGCCTCACTGACCTGGCCCGCTACCAGCTGCTGTTCCAGCGCGCGCTGCCCGGCTTCGAACCCTCGCCGCAGTCCTACGCGCCCGCCGTGCGGGCTCTGCAAGGAGCCGCCGAACTCCTGGCGCTGAACGGAATCACCGAAGCGCGCCATCTCGACCTGTGGACCGCGCTGATCACCGGCGTCGTGAGCCAGCAGTTCGCCAACGATCCCGGAGGCGACCGCTGGACCCGGCTGGTCGACGAGTCCGTGGCCATGTTCCTCGGCCATTGCCGACGGGCTGCCGAGCGCGAGCCTGAATCCAGCCCAGATCAAGCCGAAGGGGCTCCGTCATGACGATGACGACGACCGACGTCAGCACGATCAAGCCGCTGACCCACCCCGACGCGATGGGCCTTCAAGCGCGCGAGCTCGAGCGGGCGCTGGCCCTGCTCCGATCGCTCGATGCCGCGTCGTGGGCCGCCCAGACCGACTGCCCGGCCTGGGACGTCCGCGCCATGTACCAGCACGTCCTGGGCGCCTGCGAGGCCGGCGCGTCGGCGCGCGAGAACGTCCGCCAGCTTCGCCGCGCCCGGCTCTACCGCAGGCAGCACGGCGGCCCGCTCGAGGCCGCGCTTTCGGCCGTGCAGGTGCGCGAGCGCGCCTACCTCAGCCCCGCGCAGATCATCGAGCGGCTTACGGCCGTCGCGCCCGCGACCATACGGGGCCGTACCCGCGTGCCGGCTCTCGCGCGACAGAACATCCGGCTCAAGGTCGACGGGCCGGTCCACGAGACCTGGCGGCTCGGCTACCTGATCGACACCATCTACCTGCGGGACTTGTGGATGCACCGGATCGACGCGTCCCGCGCCGCCAGCGTGCCAGTCGAGCTGACCTCCGGCCACGACGGCCGCATCGTCTCTGACATCGTCGCCGAATGGGCGCGCCGTCACGGCCAGCCGTTCGTGGCCGATCTCGCCGGCCCGGCCGGCGGGATCTACGCGAGCGGCCCCCGCGGAGCCGAGTGCGTTTCGCTCGACGCGGTCGAGTTCTGCCGTACGCTGGCCGGCCGTGCCCCCGCCGCCGGACTACTCACCACCATCGTCCCGTTCTGAGTCGCGGCCAGGGGATCGGCCAGACGCGGCCTGGCGAGCTGCAGTCCGGGGCGCTGCTTCAGGGCTTCCCGGGCCTCGCCGTGGTGGCCCGGGCCACCAGCTCGATGGGCAGTTCCTGGCGCCGCGGGATAACCCGCTCGCCGCGCAACAGCGCGCACAGCCGTCGGGCACCCTCCGCTCCGCTGCGTTCCAGCGGCTGATGCACCGTGCTGAGGCCGAGGAAGGCCGCCGACTCGATGTCATCGAAACCGATGACCGACAGCTGGTCCGGTACCGGCACGCCGAGCCGGTCCGCCGCCGCGAGCACGCCGCTGGCCTGGGTATCGGAGGCCGCAAAGATCGCCAAAGGGGGATCGGCGGACTTCAGCAGCTGCGCGGCGTGCTCGGCCGCCGTCGCCGCGTCATGCTCGCCGCGCCGGACCAGGCCGGCCTCGAAGCTGATACCCGCCGCGGCCAGGGCCTGCCGGTATCCTCGCAGCCGGTCCGCAGAAGAGGTGAAGCCCAGGCCGCCCGGGGGCTTGGCGAACGCCGCGTCGCCGACGAAGCCGATCCGGCGGTGCCCCAGCCCGATGAGATGATCGGTGGCCAGCCGCCCGCCCGCCACGTTGTCGATGACCGTCTGCGGAACCCCGGCCACGGCCGCGTCCACGCTGACCAGCGCTACCCCCGTCCGGGTGAACTGTGCCAGCTGCTCGCGGGACAACGGCAGGCTGATCGCCAGTACCCCATCGGCGCGGTGCGTGGGCAGCAGCGCGTCCAGCTGCCGGTCGCGCTCGACCGGAGTGTCCACGTTGCAGACGATCGTGTCGTAGCCCTGCTCGGCCAGCACCGCGAGCGCGCTGGCCATCCGGACGACGACCGATGGCCTGGTCATGTGGGTGACGACGACCGCCACGGCGTGCGGCGTGCCGCGGACCAGCGCCGGCGTTCCCGAAGCAAGATCGGTTCCATGGAAGCGTTTCCGCACTAGCGCGCCGCCGTTGTCGCCCCGCATCGTCCGGTCGTCCGGAGCCTGAACCAGGCGCTGGTCACCGCCGGTGCTCTCGCCCACCCGCAGGGATGCCTCCACCAGTTCGCCCGGGGACCGGTCAGGCCCGTCGTTGACCTGGCGCAGCGCCCGGGCCACCACGCGCCCGGCGATGTCGTCGACCGGGATGGCGATGCTCGTCAGCGTCGGGTCCAGCAGGCCAGCGGCGATGCACCCGTCGAAGCCGGTGACGCCGAGATCACGGCCGATCCGCAGCCGCAGTTCCCCGGCCACCCCGTAGATGACGGCGGCCAGCCTGTCGCTGCCGGTCACGATGGCGTCCGGTCGGGTGCCCAGGCGAGCGCCGGCGAGCAGCGACCGGATCCTCCTGCGGGCGCTGGCCTCGTCCACCAGCAGCGTCTCAGCCTGGTCGGCGGGCACGCCGTGACGGGCCAGCGCGGCCCTGAACCCGGCGGCCCGCTCGAGATCCCAGTAGCTCGACGAGCGGTAGCCGACGAACGCCACGCGCCTGTACCCGCTGGCCAGGACGTGCCCGACGGCTGCGGCGACCGCCGCGTGATTGTCGATGTCGACCCAGGACTGCGGGAGCGCGGGGCCGGTCCGGCCGAAGCAGGCGAACGGCATTCCCGCCTCGGCCAGCAGGATCACGCGCGGGTCGTCGAGTTGCATGTCCGAGAGCAGGAAGGCGTCCACGCTCCGGCTGGCGATAAGGCGGCGCATCTCGTCGCGTGGGTCGCCGTCCGGAACGACCACCATCATGCTGTAGCCCTGGCGGCCGCTCGCCGCCGCGAGCGCCCGCAAGAACTGCTGCATGATGTAGTTGCCGGGGAACAGCTGGACGCGCGGCAGCACGTACGCGACCTGCCTGGTCCGGCGCGAGCGCAGGCTCCGGGCGCCGTGGTGCGGCTGATATCCCAGCGCGGCCGCTGCCTCGAGCACCCTGGCCCGTGCCGCCTCGCCCACCCGGCCGCTGCCATTGAGCACATTCGAGACGGTCTGCCTGCCCACGCCGGCGGCGCGGGCGACATCCTGAATCGTTACCTGACCCGTGGCAGCCGCTCTGGCCTGGCCCGATGGAGACCTGGTCACCCTTTCACGGTACAGCCCACGCGCGTCACCTCTTGACACCAGACAACCGCAGCCGTTTCTATACGATTGATCGTTCCATCAATACGGCCCGGAGGTTCCCGTCGCGCGCTGACAAGGCCTCCTTGCCCCGACGGGTCACCGCGTCCTGCCGCCGCCAGCGCCGAATGGTGGCGGCAGGCGGTGGTTTACCGGGTCTATCCGCGTGGGCTGCCGGGCTAGGTCATCGCTTCCACGGTGCCGCGACTACCTCGTCCGCGCCGCGGCTGTTGATCACCCGGTCCGGCGTGATGCCTGCCTTTTCGGCCCGGGCGGTACCGTTCCCCAGCCAGTCCAGCTGGCCCGGCGCGTGCGCGTCGGTGTCGATCGCGAACAGGCAGCCTGCCTCGGCCGCGAGCCGCAGCAGCCGGTCCGGCGGGTCCTGGCGCTCTGGCCGGCAGTTGATCTCCACCGCGACGCCGTGCTCGCGGCACGCCGCGAAGACCGCGTCGTGATCGAAGGCCGACTCCGGCCTGCGGGCGCGGCCTCCCAGCATCCGGCCGGTAAGGTGACCGAGCACGTCCACGTGCCGGTTGGCGATCGCGGTGACCATCCGGTCCGTCATCGGCCCGGCAGGCATCCGGAGCTTGGAGTGGACGCTGGCCACCACTACGTCGAGCTCACCGAGTAGGTCGTCGCGCTGGTCGAGCGAGCCGTCCTCGAGGATGTCGACTTCGATCCCGGTCAGGATGCGGAACGGGACCAGCTCGGCGTTCAGCTGGCTGACCAGCTCGAGCTGGGTCCGCAGGCGCTCGGCGGACAGCCCGTTGGCCACGGTTAGCCGCGGCGAATGATCGGTCAGCGCGATCCATTCGAGCCCCAGCTCGCGTGCTGCCTCGGCCATCTCCAGCGGCGGGCTGCCGCCGTCGGACCAGTCCGAGTGCGTGTGGCAGTCACCGCGCAGCGCCGCGCGCAGCGCGTCGTGCTCCGATGACGGCTGCTCCTCCAGCAGCCGGACCAGGTAGGTCGGCTGGCGCCCGCTCGCGGCCTCGGTGACGACCTGGGCGGTGGTCGCGCCAATGCCCGGCAGCGCCTCCAGCGTGCCCGCGGCCGCCAGCCGCTCAAGCTCACCTGGCGGCAGGGCGTCAAGCACCGCGGCCGCCCTTCTGAACGCCCGCACGCGGTACGTAGGCGCGCTGCCCCGTTCCAGCTCGAACGCGATCTGCCGCAGCGCCTGCACCGGGTCCACTCATGGTCTTTACCCTGGTCGTCCCGTCGGCATCCCAGCGCCATCCGCGGATCCGTGCCAGCAGGCGGCGGTTACCATGAGGCGATGAGCAGCCGGATGCCGGCGGTGTACCTGAGCCACGGGGCGCCCCCGCTGGCCGACGACCCGATCTGGCCGGGGGAGCTAGCCGCCTGGGCCGCGGCGCTGCCGCGGCCGGAATCCATCCTGGTGATCTCGGCGCACTGGGAAAACGCCCCGGTCCTGGTGAGCGCGACGCGCACCGTCCCGCTTTACTACGATTTCTGGGGCTTCCCCAAGCACTACTACGAGGTCACCTATCCGGCGCCCGGCGCGCCCGGGCTGGCTGAGTCGGTGCGCAGGCTGCTCGGCGGACAAGTGCATGAGCACGCGGAACGCGGCCTGGACCACGGTGCCTACGTACCGCTGGTCGAGATGTACCCGGATGCCGACATTCCGGTTCTCCAGCTGTCCATGCCGACGCTTGATCCGCGCCAGCTGATGGAGCTGGGCCGCAAGCTCGCCCCGCTGCGCGATGAGGGCGTGCTGGTCATGGGCAGCGGCTTTTTCACTCACAACCTGCGGGAGTTCGTGTTCGAGGGTCCGGTTCCGGCGTGGTCGCGCGAGTTCGACGACTGGGGGCGGCGCATGCTGCAGGACGGCAACGTGGACGCGCTGCTTGACTTCGCCAGCAAGGCGCCGGCCGCGCGCACCGCGCACCCGCGGACCGAGCACTTCGCTCCGCTGTTCGTCACCCTGGGCGCGGGCGAATCCGATCTCGCCGGGCAGCGCCCGGTGATCGAGGGGTTCTGGGGCGGCCTGGCCAAACGCTCTGTCCAGCTGGGCTGAGGATCGCACGCTGAGACACCAGCCGATAGGGTCTGTCGAGCACCCGCCTGTACCGCCTATGGTCTAGACATGACCACGAATGACACGCTGCGAGTAACCGACTCACGGACCGGCCGCAGCTACGAACTCCCCATCGTCGACGGCGCGATCCGCGCGATCGACCTGCGGCAGATAAAGATGTCCGATGACGACTTCGGATTGCTTTCCTACGACCCCGCCTTCCAGAACACTGCGAGTTGCCGCAGCGCCATCACCTTCATCGACGGCGAGAAGGGCATCCTGCGCTATCGGGGCTACCCGATCGAGGAGCTGGCCAGCCGCGCGTCCTTCCTCGATGTGGCCTGGTTGCTGCTGCGCGGCGAGATGCCCGACAAGAGCGAGTCGGCCTCCTGGGCCCACCAGATCTCCCATCACACCTACGTGCACGAGAACGTCAAGAAGTTCATCGACGGCTTCCATCACGACGCTCATCCGATGGGGATCCTGGTCAGCACGCTGGCCGCGTTGTCCACCTTCTACCCCGAGGCCAACGCCGTTCATGACCGGGACAACCAGGACGAGCAGGTTGTGCGGCTCATCGCCAAGATGCCCACCCTCGCGGCCTTCGCCTACCGGCACGCGCGAGGCCTGCCGTACGCGTATCCCGACGACGACCTGTCCTACGCAGGCAACTTCCTGAACATGATGCGGAAGATGACCGAGCCCAAGTACAAGCCCGACCCGGTTCTCGAGCACGCCATCGACGTGCTGTTCATCCTGCACGCCGACCACGAGCAGAACTGCTCTACGAACGCGATGCGGAGCGTCGCCAGCTCCCAGGTCGACCCGTACTCGGCGGCAGCGGCGGCCGCGGCGGCGCTGTACGGGCCACTGCACGGCGGCGCGAACGAGCAGGTGCTGAAGATGCTGCGGGAGGTCGGTTCGGTCGAGAACGTGCCTGCCTACATCGAGCGGGTCAAGCGCGGCGAGCTGCGCCTGATGGGGTTCGGTCACCGGGTGTACAAGAACTTCGACCCGCGCGCCACGATCATCAAGGGCGTTGCCGACGAGGTGTTCGAAGTCACCGGCCGCAACCCGCTCCTGGACATCGCGCTGGAGCTCGAGCGAATCGCGCTCGAGGACGACTACTTCATCAGCCACAAGCTGTACCCGAACGTGGACTTCTACTCGGGCATCATCTACCAGGCGATGGGCTTCCCGGTGGCGATGTTCCCCGTGCTGTTCGCGATCGGCCGGATGCCCGGCTGGCTGGCCCAGTGGCAGGAGGGATCCAGCGATTCTGAGCAGAAGATCGCCCGGCCCCGGCAGATCTACGTCGGCGAGGGTGCGCGGCACCTGCACGGGGAGGAGGCCTGACCGGGTCGATGACCTGGCTCGAACTGCCACCCGATTCGCGGTTCGGCCTCGCGAACCTGCCCTACGGCGTGTTCTCGGGCCACGACGGGTACCCGTCGGCCCCCAGGGTCGGGGTCCGATTCGGCGACTCGGTCCTTGACCTGCTCTCCGCGCTCGCTGACCCGGTCTTCGGCGAGCCGTCCCTGAACGCGTTCATGGCGCGGGGCCGCGGCCAGTGGAGCGAGGCTCGGGCCACGATCACCGAGCTGCTGACCGCCGAACGACACCGCGCCACCGTCGAAGCCGCGCTGTATCCGCTGTCGGAGGTGCGGCTGCACCTGCCGTTCGAGGTGGGCGACTACGTCGACTTCTACGCCAGCGAGCATCACGCCACCAACGTCGGGCGGCTCTTCCGGCCAGGCGCGGAGCCACTCACGCCCAACTGGAAATATCAGCCCATCGGCTACCACGGACGTTCGGGCACCGTGATGGTCTCGGGCACCCCGGTCAGCCGTCCGCGTGGTCAGCTACCTGGTGCGTTCGCCCCGACGGTCGGCGCGTCGCAGCAGCTGGACTTCGAGGCCGAGGTCGGATTCGTGGTGGGCGTTGGCTCGTCCGCACCGTTGAGCGTCGGCGAGTTCGCGGACCATGTCTTCGGCGTGTTCCTGGTCAACGACTGGTCGGCTCGCGACATCCAGTCCTGGGAGTCCCGGCCGCTCGGCCCGTTCCTGTCCAAGTCATTCGCCACGTCGATCTCGCCGTGGATCGTGCCGCTCGAGGCGCTGGAGCACGCGCGGGTCGGCTCGCCGCCGCAGTACCCGAAACCGCTGCCCTACCTGGCCGATGCCGGCTCAAGCGGTCTCGACCTCCAGCTCGAGGTGAGGCTGAACGGGCAGGTGGTGTCTCGTCCGCCGTTCGCCACCATGTACTGGTCACCGGCCCAGATGCTGGCCCACATGACCGTGAACGGCGCGTCGACCCGCACCGGGGACTTCTACGCCTCCGGCACGGTCAGCGGACCGGACCGGGAGCAGCGGGGCTGCCTGCTCGAACTGAGCTGGGGAGGCGCTGAGCCGCTGGCCCTGGCCGATGGGTCCGAGCGCAGCTTCCTGGAGGACGGGGACGAGGTCGCGATCACCGCCACCGCTCCGGCCGCCGACGGGACCCGGATCGGCTTCGGCGCGATCACCGGCCGGATTCTCCCGGCTGCCGCGGGTCCTGGACGGGCGGACTAACCTCGGGCCTGCCCGTCCGCCGCGTCGGCGACCCACTGGCGCAGTTTCTTGCGGTCGAGCTTGCCGACGGTGGTCAGCGGGACGGCGGGCACGATCGTGATCTGCCGCGGGTACTTGTTGGCGGCCAGGTGCCGCCTGGCGTGCTCGACGAGCTCCTCAGCGGTCGCCTCCGCGCCCGGGCGCAGCGATACGAACGCGACGACCTCCTCGCCGAGCCGGACGTCCGGCCGCCCCACCACTCCGGCCTGCGCGACCGCCGGGTGAGCCAGCAGCACCTCCTCCACGTCCCGCGGGAAGACGTTGAAGCCGCCTCGCAGGATCAGGTCCTTCTTCCTGTCCACCACGTACAGGTAGCCATCCTCGTCCACGCGGCCGATGTCGCCGGTATGCAGCCAGCCACCCGCGAGGACCGCGGTGTCCTGCGAGTTCCAGTATCCGGTCATCACACCGGGGGAGCGCACGCAGATCTCACCGTCCCGGCCGGGAGCCAGCATCCGGCCAGCGTCGTCCTGGATCGACACCTCGCAACCCGGGACCGGGCGCCCGACACTGCCGACGCGGTTCGCGTCTATCGTGTTGGCCGAGATGAACGTCGCCGCCTCGGTGCACCCGTAACCCTCGTAGATGGTCGCGGAGGGCACCCGCGCCTCGAACTCGCGCCGGACCTCGTCGGCCAGCGGGGCCGCCCCCGACGAGATCACGCGCAGCTCGGACAGATCAGCCCCCTCCAGCGGCTGGCCGAGGAGCATTTGGATCATCGAGGGCACCAGCGCACTGCCCTGGACCCGGTGGTCCCCGGCCAGCTTGACCCAGCCGGCCGGATCGAACCAGCGCATGAGGATGGTCCTGGTCTGGTCGGTCCGGTGCATGCCACCGCAGATGACCAGCAGGCCGTAGGCGTGAGCGAGGGGAAGCGGCAGGATCGAGGTGAGGATGCTGGCGCGAACCGACGCGTCATGCGCAGCTGACCCGCACCAGAACAGGTTCGCGTGGGTCAGCGGGACGCCCTTGGACCGGCCGGTCGTGCCGCCGGTGTAAAGCAGGGCGGCCAGGTCGGTCCCTGACCGGTCGGCGATGGTCCCCGGCTCGGCCGCGGCCACCTGCGCAAAATCGAGTACGGGCACGCCCCGAGCGGCATAGTCAGGGGCATCCGCCCCCGCTCCGGGGACCACGACGAACCGGACCCCCGGTGCCCCAGCCCCCTCGCCGTCCCCCTTCACGGCGGCGGCGACCTTCGGCAGGAACTCCGCTGTGGTCACCACGCCGACCGCGCCGGAATCGACGAGTGCGTTCCGCAGTTCGTCCTCGGTGACCAGGAAAATCAGCGGGGTTACCGCCGCGCCTGCCCGCCACGCCGCGCTGTAGGTAATAAGGACCTCGGGGCAGTTGGCCATCAGTACCAGCAGCCGGTCACCGGGGCGGACGCCGAGATCCGCGAGCCCGGTCGCGAACCTGGCTGCGCGGTCGGCCAGCGAGCCGCTCGAGTGCCACTGGCCTTCGTAGAACAGGGAGTCATAGTCGCCCTGCTGGTCCAGCGCCAGCTCGGCCTGCTTAGCCAGGTTCTCCTCGCCCACGTCAGCCCCTTCTGTCAGCTCACTCGCCGGCCCGGCCGCTCAGGCCAGGTCAATCTCGAAGTACGCGCCCCGATCATCGTGGACGATCCGGGCAGACCCAGTCCAGCCTTCCAAGCCGCCGGTGCCGGTCCCCGGCACGATGTGCCCGAACCAGGAGCCGGGGTCGGATTCCAGGCCGCCGTGCTGGACGGTGACCGAGCCCTCGCGCCCGTCGTCGGTGCGGCCGGTGATCCGCTCGGTGGCGACGTAGGACCGGGAGCCTTCTTCGGTGCCCGCGGACATGAACACGGTGGTCGCGTGGCCGGTGATCCCGGAGGTAAAGGTCTTGGCGAACGTCATCAGGCCGAACCAGTCCGCGTCGAGGCCGGATACCTGCCGTGGCTCAAAGCTGTCAACCTGAAAGCGAGCGATCAGCGTCATCATTTCCTCCTGCGCGGACCATGCCGGACGAGATCCCGACCCTAGCTGACCGGCAGGCCCCTTCCGCCTCCGGGCTTCCCCGAGCTATGGTCGCGCTCATGGTGACCCAGGCTGAATTCGACCAGCTGCTCGATCTGCTGCGCGCGTTCATCCGGCGCGAGGTGATGCCCGCAGAAGCCGGCATCGACGAGACCGACGAGATTCCGGCCCGGCTGATCGCGCAGGCCAAGGAGATGGGCCTGTACGGCTACGCGCTGCCCACCGAGTATGGCGGTCTCGGCCTGTCTGTGGAACAGCAGGTGCGGGTGACCATCGAGCTCGGCTATACCTGTCCGTCGTTCCGGTCGCTGTTCGGCACGAACAACGGGATCGCCGGCCAGGTCCTCGTCTTGGCCGGGACCGAGCAGCAGCGCAAGCACTGGCTCCCGCGCCTGGCCTCCGGTGACGCGGTCGCGTCATTCGCGCTGACCGAACCGGACGCGGGGTCGGACCCGAGCCGGCTGGTCACGACCGCGCGGCAGGAAGATGGGGGCTGGATCATCGACGGCCTCAAGCGCTACATCACCAACGCCCCGATGGCCGACGTCTTCATGGTGTTCGCGCGCACGGACCCGCAGGCGCCGCCCGGCAAGGGCATCGGCGTATTCGTCGTGCCGGCTCGTACCGCCGGGGTGGTCGTGGCGGCCCGCGACCACAAGATGGGCCAAGCCGGCGCCTGGACCGCCGATGTCTCGTTCACCGGTGTCCGCGTGCCCGCGGACGCGCTCGTCGGAGAGGCGGCTCAGGCTGGCTACGCCACGGCCATGCGAAGCCTCGCGCACGGGCGCCTGGTGATCGCGGCGCTCTGCGTGGGCGTCGCGGCCAGGCTGGTCGATGAGAGCGTGGCCTACGCCAAGGAACGCTCCCAAGGCGGCCACAAGATCGGCGAGTACCAGCTCGTCCAGGCCATGCTGGCGGACTCGCACACCGAGTACCTCGCCGCCCGGTCCCTGGTGCTCGAGGCCGCCGCCGAGTACGACGCGGGTACCGACCGGCGGCTCGCTCCGTCGGCGGCCAAGTACTTCGCCAGCGAGGCCGTCGGGCGGATCGCCGACCGCGCGGTCCAGATCCACGGCGGCTCCGGGTACATCCGCGGCGTCCCTGTCGAAAGGCTCTACCGGGACGTGCGGCTGTTCCGGATCTACGAAGGCACCAGCCAGATCCAGCAACTCGTCATCGCCAGGGAACTGCTCCGCTGAACCAGCCCGTGACGATGCGCGTGATAGTTGTTGGCGGTGCGGGAGGCAACGGCTCTTGTCACTGAGCGGGGTGCGGCCGGCTGGCCCGCCCCGGACGCCGTCGGCCGGATACCGGGAGAACGACCATGCGGACCTGGAAGACCGGGCCGGGCCGGAGGTCCTCGGGGCACGCAGACGACGACATCTGCGGCCAGATCCCTGGAGCCCGGCCCGGCCGGGACGCCGACCGCGCGGTGACCGCGCTTTACCTGACGCACTACCGGTCATTGGTCAGGCTGGCGGCGCTGCTGGTGCCCGACCTGGCCACGGCGGAGGAAATCGTGCAGGACTCGTTCGCTGCCGTTTGCGGCGGGGGGCCCGCGCTGCCGGACGCCGACAGCACACTGCGCTGCCTGCGCCGTTCGGTCGTAGATCGCTCGCGTTCCGTGCCGCGATCACACCCGAGCGCGGCGACCCGGCCGCCCGACCGGCAAGCCGGCGACGATGAGGCTGGCCGCCAACTCGAACGCACCGCCGTTCTCTCGGCGCTGTGGGCTCTTCCCACCGCGCAGCGCGAAGTACTGGGCTGCGGTATTTCGCCGACCTACCTGAGACCCAGATCGCGGCGGTCACCGGATTCAGCCGGGAAGAAGTGAGACGCCACGCCACGCTGGCGATGTCCTCGCTGAGGACGGAACTGCACTCCGCCGATGACTGACGCGGGTACCGAGGAGACGCCCGGCCCGGAGATTGCCCTGAATGAGATCGCTTTGTCTGAGACCATGAAACAGCGGGCCGGGCTTCGTCGCCGGCGTTCCCGGGCCGGTCCTGGTCGCCGAGACCGGCGTCCGGGAATCAACGCGTGGACCTCGGTGGTGCCCAGCGCGCCGGGGTACCGGCTGGGCGGCGCAACCTGACGAGCTCCCTGGCGAACGCCGCCGCACGGCGGGTCCTCGGCCTCCCGCGCCCCGCGTGAGGAGCGGCTAATGGCGGTTCGCGAATCCCTCTCCCTCAGTGGGGACCAGCGTGCTCTGCAGGACAATGTCCGCGCCCTTCTTGGCGACCAGCTTTCCAGTGCCGAACTGCGCGGCTCGCTGGAGGGCGAGGCCGGATACAGCCCGGAACTGCACGCTCGGCTGGCGAGCGAGCTGGGCCTGTGCGGCCTGACGATTCCCAAAGAGTTCGGCGGGCTCGGCATGTCCCAGGTCGAGGCGTCCGTGGTCCACGCCGAGCTCGGCCGCGCCCTGTACCCAGGTCCGTTCCTTTCTACTTACCTGGCCGCCGGCATGCTCCTGGCGGCCGGTGACCGCGAGGCGTGCAAACGCTGGCTGCCACTGCTGGCTGACGGATCGGTAACCGGGACGGTGGCGGCTGCTGACGAGGCCGGCCACTGGTCGCCCGGATCCGATAGCGTCCGGGCCGAACATGCGCCCGACGGGTGGCAGCTGTCAGGCCGCCGCTGGTACGTCATCGCCGGCCACGTGGCAGGCATCGTCGTGATCCCGGCCGTTGCCGAATCTGGCCTCGCCATGTTCCTGGTGGAGTCGGGATCCCCGGGGTTCGCGGTATCCCGGCAGCTGAGCTTGGACCCGACCCGGCGCATCAGCATCACTTCCCTCGACGCGACCCCCGCCGTGCTGCTTAGCCAGGACGCGGCCGCTGCCCTGAAGGAGGCCGAGCATGAATTCCTGCTCGCTACCTCCGCCGAGGCAGCGGGCGGCATCGGCTGGTGCCTGGATGCGAGCATCGTCTACGTCAACGACCGGGAACGGTTCGGGAGGCCGGCCGGGTCGTTCGAGGCGATCGCCTACTCGTGTGTGGACATGCTCGAGGACCTGCAGTCGGTCTCGTCAGCCGCCCGGTACGCAGCGGCCGCGACCGCGGACGGCGTGCCCGAGGCCCCGATGGCAGCTCGCGTAGCCGCGCTGCGTGCGGGCGAGGCCTACCGGGACGTGACCGAAGCTGCCCTCCGCCTCTTCGGCGGGATCGGGTTCACCTGGGAGCACGACGCGCACCTGCATTACCGCCGGGCGTGGTCGGCCGAGCGTCTGGCCGGCGGCCCGCAGGCTCACCGGGCGGCCATCGCGGATCTCGCTGCCGGGTTATCGCGCCAGCTAATCTCCCGAGGCTGTGCTCCCTCGATAAGCCCTCTCGATGCGGCCTGAGCGCCCGGAGCCGGTACGCTAGCTGCGTTCCGGTCGCTGCCCGCAGCGGCCGTGACCCAGGGCGCATAGCTCAGTGGTAGAGCACTCGCCTTACAAGCGAGGGGTTCGTAGGTTCAAGTCCTACTGCGCCCACCAGGAGGTCTTCACGTTTCAGTGGGCCTATTTTCACGTTTGCCTGTGACATTGTGGCGCCCGTGTCCTGGCGTGGCTGCGGTTGTTGCCGTGCTGGTTACGTCTTGTTTTCGTCGGGTGGTTTTGTGTGCGCGGGGATGGTTTCATGGCATGCTGACGCTGTTTGCGTGCGGGTCCGGACGTGCCGGAGGTGGTGCTGTTCCCGGGTGCGGGCGGTCGTCTGGCGGCTAGGGCGGCCCGGGGGCGGCGAGCGCGGTGAGGGTCTTGCGGCGGCGGCGCCGGGTTTTCGGCGGCAGGCCCTGGGCGGCGCGTCGCTGGTTTTCTTCCTGCCGGGTGTTCCATGCGGCGAGGATGCGCTGGTTGCGGACGATGAGCAGGGTTGTGGTGAACAGGATGAGCGGGGCCAGGCCCATGAGGCGGCACCAGCCGCGGGTGATGTCGTTGGTGGCGGGGTCTTTGGCGGTCGCGAAGCAGCGTTCGGCGCCGGTGCGGCGGGCGTAGGAGCGGCGCCAGGCGGCGGAGGGGTAGTCGTGTTTCTGCGCGGTCTTGGCGAGCACGTCCGGCGGGACGGTGATGGTCTGCTGGGCGCAGCAGGCCTGGGGATGCTCCGGGGGCTGGCGGATCTCGGGCCGGTCCCGGTCCAGTGTCATGGACGATGGCCGCAGCGGGCAGCGGATCTTGCCTATCGTGGCGGGGCACTGCACCCGGTGGTAGCCGTCTGGGTCGTCGGCGGTGAGGCGGCCGAGCTTGTACCGGGCGAGCTCGCTGGTCTTGCGGTCGTGGTCCGCGGCCTGCTGTGCGGTGGCGGTGCGGGCGAGCGGCCCGAGTTCCAGCAGCGGCCGCGGTG
>JASIGD010000069.1 GCA_030045295.1 Streptosporangiaceae bacterium | reverse complement strand
GACCAGGGATAGGTACGGGAGTTAACTGCCAGGTAACGACAAGCCCGTCTTTCTCGCCGAAACGCTCTAGGTGCCGACCGGTCACGTCCTTGACTCGCTCGAGCGTCTGGCTGTCTTCCGCCTCCGCGATCATGACCAGCGCGTCGGCCTCCACGGTCAGCGCCGTGGTACCGCCGAATCCCCACTTCAGCACGGTGCCGGCCGGAGATTCGGCGACTTCGACCCGGTTCCCGAAATGGCTGGCAAGCTGCTTGCGGTATCGTTCACCGCGATCGGTCGCGACTCGCGCGGTAGAAGTGACAGCCATCTGCTAAACCAGGGCCACAACCACGATAATGATCGCGACGATCACCACTCCCACCGCGATGAGCGCGCCGAACGACACCGGGAAGCGCCGCGGCCCGACGTCATCATCACCACGTTCGACAAAGGCGCGGAAGCGCCCGGTACTCCCGCTTGGGTCCTGCTCGAATTCCGACATGGCCACGACCTTAGCTGTTCGGCTGGCCCGTGATTATCAGAACGCGGCGATGTTCAGCGCAGCGGCGCTACCGTCTCGGTCGTGGGGTCTCGGTCGACCAGCCTGGACAGCACGATCACGCTCCGCGTCCTGACCACGAACGACTCGGCCCGGATGCGCTCCATCACGTCTTCGAAATGCCGGACGTCAGCGGCCCTGATGTGAACCAGGGCATCCGCCTCGCCGGTGATCGTGCACGCGTCCACCACCTCGGGGTACCGCCGCACCGCCGCGGCGATCTCCTCGGGCGAGGTGCGCCCGCCGCAGAACAGCTCGACGTACGCCTCGGTGGTCCAGCCCATGGCCTCGGGATTCACCCGGGCTGAGAAGCCCGTGATGGCACCGGTGGCCCGGAGCCGGTCCACTCGCCGCTTCACCGCGGGAGCGGACAGGCCGACCTCGTGACCGATCAGGGCGTAGCTGGCCCGGGCGTCCTTGATCAGCGCGGCGACGATCCGCGCGTCGATGTCATCCATGGTGCCCGCCACAGGGGCAAACCTTACTGGGTTCCGGGCATAAAACGAGGCTCGGCGTCCCGCTTTCGCCGAGCCTCATAGGTGAGACGCGAAGGTCGCCGCGCCGGTTGACGCGATCGCAGGAAACGTCGCGTTTCGCCGCGGCCGGGAACGACCCGCCGTGGCGCGGCGGGAGGGAGCTCATGCGGCAGCGCGGGCGCGGGGGGTCGCGCGCCAGTTGGCACGGGGAACAACCGCGCGCTGCGCGGTATCGGTATCGTGCGAGGCAGCGGATGGTCATTATTACCCTGGCGGGAGGAACGACATGGCGGGCGATGCGATGAGTTCTGACGATACGGTCCGCGGGATGTTCGGGCCTGACCTCACGTTCCTCGGCGTGCCGAGGGTCGAACTCGGGTCGCTTGCCGAGCAGCGCCTCGACGTCGTCTTCCTCGGCGCGCCGTACGACAGCGGCACGTCGCACCGGCCGGGGGCCAGGTTCGGCCCGCAGGCCATCCGGATGACCGACTACCTTCCGCACGACGCGTCCCGGCCGCATCTCGCGCTCGGCGTGGACCCGCTGGCCGAACTGCGCTGCGCCGACGCGGGCGACGTGCTGATGCCGCCGGTCGAGACGGAGCAGTCGCTGCGGCGGCTGGAGGCTGCCGTGCTCGCCGTCGCCTCGGCGGGGGCCATCCCGGTGATCCTGGGCGGCGACCACACCATCACGCTCCCCGATGCCACCGGGGTGGCCCGCCACGTGGGCTGGGGCCGGGTGTCGCTGATCCACTTCGACGCGCACGCCGACACGGGGGACACGCAGTTCGGGTCGCTGGTCGGGCACGGCACGCCGATGCGGCGGCTGATCGAGTCCGGCGCGGTGCGCGGCGACAGGTTCCTGCAGATCGGGCTGCGCGGCTACTGGCCTGAGCCGCCGACGCTGGCGTGGATGGCCGAGCAGCGGATGCGGTCGTTCGAGATGAGCGAGATCGTCTCCCGGGGGATCGATGACTGCCTGAGCGAGGCGTTCGCGATCGCGGTCGACGACTGCGACGGCGTGTTCTTGTCCGTCGACGTCGATGTGGTCGATCCGGGTATGGCACCGGGTACCGGGACGCCCGAGCCGGGCGGGTTCACGGCCCGGCAGCTGCTCGACGCGGTACGGAGGATCGCCATGTCGCTGCCGCTGGCCGGCGTCGACGTGGTGGAGGTCTCGCCGCCGTACGACCACGCCGAGGTGACCGCGTTCCTGGGCAACCGGGTGGTGCTCGAGGCACTGTCCGGCATCGCGTGGCGGCGGCGGCAGCTGGCGGGTTCGCCGGTCCGCCGGCCGGACGCGCCGCTGCTCGAGGGCCGCTGACGCAGTTGGGTGCTGACCTGGCCGGATAAGCCGGAAATAGCCCAGGCATAGCACTCTGGGCGAAAAGATCGGCAGGATCTATAGTCGGTGCATGCTGGACGTGACGAGGCTGCGCGTGCTGGTGGCGGTGGCGCGGTACGGCTCGGTCACGGCCGCGGCCCGCGCGCTGAACTACGCGCAGCCCTCGGTGAGCCACCACCTGGCGCGGCTGGAGGCGGAAACCGGGATCAAGCTGATCCAGCGGGCCGGGCGGGGCATCAGGCTCACCGACGCCGGCCGGCTCCTGGCCGAGCGCGCCGCCGAGGTAATCGGCAGGCTGGACGCCGCAGAGAACGAACTGGCCGCCTACACCGGGCTGCGGGCCGGCCGGCTGCGGCTGGCGGCGTTCCCGTCCGCGCTCGGCACCATCGTGCCGGCCGCCGCGGCGATGCTGCGCGGGCACCAGCCCAGCGTTGACCTGCGGCTGACCGAGGCCGAACCGCCCGAGGCACTGCGCATGCTGCGCGCCGGGTACGTCGACGTCGCGCTCGTGTTCCGGTACTTCCCGGACGCCGCCGAGCCGGACGCGCCGGGACCGGTGCCGCTCGAGAGCCTGGAGAGCCCGGCCGGCCACGGAAGCCATGCGGCCCCGGGAAGACCGGCCGATGACGAAGATGGCGGCATCGACATCACGGAGGGCCTGCGCGAGCGGCTCCTCCTGGACGAACCGGTGCACCTGGTCACCTCGGCGCACGGTTCGGACGAGCTCGCGCCGGACCTGTCCAAGTACGCGCGCCACCGCTGGATCGCCGGGTGTGACCGCTGCCGCGCCAACCTGCTCAGGCAGTGCGCGCTGGCCGGCTTCGTCCCGAAGATCTCGTTCACCACCGACGACTACGTCGCGGTCCAGGCTCTGGTCGCCGCCGACCTGGGGGTCTCGACACTTCCCGCGCTCTGCCTGCGGGCCGCGCGTCACCCCGGGATCAAGACGGTGCCGCTGGCGGGCGCGCGCAGGCACGTGTTCGCGGTGAGGTACGGCGACCCGCCGGACCCGCCTGCGGTGACGCTGCTCATGGACGTGCTGCGGGCCGTCGCCGAACCGTCGCCGGGGGCGGCGGGGTCTTCGGGATGAATCCCGCCCCGCCCTGGCCCGCCGAAGCTGGCAGACGGGACATCCGCGGCGACCTCGAGCCGCTCCCCGGTCAGCTCGTCCTGCCGGGCATGCCGCCGCATCCGCCCCCCGGGAACGGGCAGGCGACGCTGCCGGGGCTTGACGACCTGGCAGACCTGGCCGCAGGGGATGACCCGGAACTGGCCGCGGTGGCGGCCGAGTTCGCCGGGCTGGACGCGGACGGCTCGCGGATGGCTGCCGCGATCCGGGGGGCGCTCGACATGCTGCTGGACGGCCAGCACACCGGCCGCTACCGCTGGGATCAACTGCACAAGACGGAGAAGACCCACGCCGGGACGCTCGTCGAGATCGCCCTGGCCCGGGCGCTCCACCTGGCCGACGGGACGGCGCTCGACTACACGATCGCGGGCGCGGACGTGGACTGCAAGTTCTCGCACCGGATGGGCGGCTGGATGATCCCGCCCGAGGCCGACGGGAAGCTGCTGCTCCTGGTGCAGGCCAGCGACGAGGACGGCACCTGGTCAGCCGGCCTGCTGCGGGCCGCGGAGGAGAATCTGCGTCCGGCCGGCAACCGCGACCTCAAACGCGCGCTGAACGATCGCGGTCGCGCGGCGGTGTGCTGGCTGCACGCCCGTGCCCCGCTGCAGGAGAACGCTCTCATCAAGCTGCCCGGACCGGACGTGGCGGCCGTGTTCGCCTTCCCTTCTGGCCAGCAGCGGGTGAACGAGCTGTTCCGGCGGGCGCAGCGGATGCGGGTGAGCCGGACCGTGGTGGCCACGGTGGCCAGGCAGGACGACTACATGAAGCGGGTGCGGGACGGCGGCGGCGCGCGCGATCAGTTGCGCGCCGAGGGCATCGTGATCTTCGGCGATTACGCGGGCGACCAGGTGCTGGCCGGCGCGCTTGGCCTGCCCCGGCCGGGTCCGGGTGAGTTCGTCAGCGCCCGGCTGGCCCGGCGGCCCGGCGTGCGGCCAGGCGAACCCGGACGCCGCTATTACGCCGGCTCGATCCGGCTCGACGGCGCCGACTGGGTGCTCGCCTCCCCCGCTGACCCGGCCGGGCCGGCCCCGAGCCTCCCCCGGGGAGCCTCATGAATGCTTCCGGTCAGGCAGTGGGTCCTGGCCGGTATGTCGTGACGGTCACCGTGAGCAGGAAGGGGCTCGTTGGCGCAACGTGCCCCACCTGAGGGTGTCGTTGGCGCAACGTACCCCTTGCCGGAGCCAGCCAGATCCCGGAGGGGCGAGAATCGGCTGGGCGACGCGGGCACGAGAATCGGCTGGGCGACGCGGGCACGAGAATCAGCTGGGCGACGCGGGCACGAGAATGGGTGGCATGGCGGACTCGATGCGGGACGCCGGGCGGTG
>JASIGD010000068.1 GCA_030045295.1 Streptosporangiaceae bacterium | reverse complement strand
GAGGATGAACCCGAGCGCGCCGCGCAGGTCGACCTCCCCCAGCTCGAGCCCGGCCGCCAGCGGCTGCAGCTCGCCGACCGCCAGGGCGCGCAGGATGGCCGCTGCGTCGGCCGGGGTGCGCAGGCCGGCCAGCGCCTCGAACCGGGTGACGGCGCACAGCAGTTCGGGCTTGGGCCAGTCGTCGGAGTAGTTCCTGGCCGGGTCGCCCGGCGCGAGACCGCGCTCGTTCTCGGCGCGGAAGCCGGCCTCGGCCTGGGCGCGCGAGGGATGCACCTGGATCGACAGCGCGCGCTCGGCCGACAGCACCTTCAGCAGGAACGGCAGCCGGGGGCCGAACCGGGCCACGCACCGCGGTCCGAGCTCGCGGCCCGGGTCGGCCGCGATGACCGCATCCAGCGTCGTCCGCCGCCCGTCCCGCTCCAGGCCGGAAGGCGCCGACGGGTGCGCGCCCATCCACAGCTCCGCCTCCGGGCCCGGGGACGGGACCGGACGGCCCTGGAGGGCGGCGATGCCGTATCTCGAACCCCACGCGTAGGGCCGTATCACCGGCTGGAGTAGGTCCACCTGGGCATGCTAGCCGCCGGCCCGCGCTACTTGGGGCTGTCGGCGGGGTGCTCGACCAGCGCGACCACCCGGCTGGACATGAACCGCGCGGTCCTGACCGCGGTGCCGGTGCGGGTCACCTCGCTGACCTCGACGACACCACGGCGGTTGGTGATGTCGACGCGCCGGCCCGCGCGGGTCGCCGCCACCTCGTAGGTCCGGGTCCCGTCGCCGGAGTCAATGACGACCTCGACCCGATCTCCCTTCATGGGCAGCCTCCCGGTCGGCGCAGTTGACCTGGTCATACCTCGGTTATGGCGGGCCGAAACAGACAACCCAGGCGGGCCCGCACGGGGCCAGGAGGTAGAACCACGGCCCGTTCGGCCAAAAAGAATCCAGAACAGGGCGAAGTGCGGCGCGGCGCGGCCCGGGGGCGGGTCAGTAGGTCGGCAGGGAGGGGTCGACCTGGCTGATCCAGGCCAGGACGCCGCCGCCGACGTGCACGGCGTCGGCGAAGCCGGCGTTCTTGACGATGGCCAGGGCCTCGGCGCTGCGCGCGCCGCTCTTGCAGTGCAGGACGATCCGCTTGTCCTGGGGCAGCCGCTCCAGCGCGGCGCCGGAGACGAACTCGCCCTTCGGGATGAGCGTCGCGCCGGGGATGGACACGATCTCGTACTCGTTGGGCTCGCGCACGTCGATCAGGAAGATGTTCTCGCCCGCGTCCAGCATCGCGGCCAGGTCCTTGGCGCTGATCGTGGAGCCTTCGGCGGCCGCGGCGGCCTCCTCGGACACCGTGCCGCAGAACTCCTCGTAGTCGATCAGCTCGGTGATCGTCGGGTTCTTGCCGCAGACGGCGCACTCCGGGTCCTTGTTCACCCGGACCGCGTGGTAGGTCATCTCCAGCGCGTCGTAGATCATCAGCCGCCCGACCAGCGGGTCGCCGATCCCGGTGATGAGCTTGATCGCCTCGTTCACCTGGATCGACCCGATCGACGCGCACAGCACGCCGAGCACGCCGCCCTCCGCGCAGGACGGCACCATCCCGGGCGGCGGCGGCTCGGGGTACAGGCAGCGGTAGCACGGGCCGTGCTCGGCCCAGAACACGCTGGCCTGCCCGTCGAAGCGGTAGATCGACCCCCACACGTACGGCTTGCCCAGCAGCACGCAGGCGTCGTTGACCAGGTACCGGGTGGCGAAGTTGTCGGTGCCGTCGACGATCAGGTCGTAGTCGGCGAAGATCTCCATCGCGTTGTCGGAGTCCAGCCGGGTTTCGTGCAGAACGACGTTGACGTACGGGTTGATCTCGCGGATGCTGTCGCGGGCCGATTCGGCCTTGGGCCGGCCCACGTCGGAGGCGCCGTGGATGACCTGGCGCTGCAGGTTGGACTCGTCGACCACGTCGAAGTCGACGATGCCGAGCGTGCCGACCCCGGCCGCGGCCAGGTAGAGCAGCGCGGGCGAACCCAGGCCGCCTGCCCCGACGACCAGGACCTTGGCGTTCTTCAGCCGCTTCTGCCCGGTCATCCCCACGTCCGGGATGATCAGGTGACGTGAGTAACGCCTGACCTCATCGACGGTCAGCTCACCGGCGGGCTCGACCAGCGGGGGGAGCGACACAGTGTTCTCCAAAAAGAATATTTTCTCACCGAACGGGTGGTGGTCCTTGCTGTCCCACCCGTGCCACGGTCAACCGGCCGGCGCGAGCGGGAATTCCCGGGTGCGTTCGGCCAGCAGGACGCCGATCTCGGCCGCCACCGCGTCCGGGTGCTCCATGTGCGCGAGGTGGCCGGTGCGCGGCAGGACCACGATCCTGGCGTCGGCGAACGCGTGCGCGGCCCGCCCAGCCATCCGCGCGTCGACGAGGCGGTCGTGGCTGCCGTAGATGACCAGGGACGGGGCGGTGATGCGGGCCGCGTCGCGCCAGGCCCGGGCGCGGCCGACCCGGAGGGTCTCGGCGATCAGCGTCCGGATCGAGCCCACCAGCGCGGCGGCCGCGTAATCGAGGGAGTCGCGCCGGGTGAGTTCGGCGACTTCAGCGGCGAACCGGGCCCTGGGAAACAGCCCGGGATCGCTGTAGCAGTTGGTGATGACGTCGGCCACGCGGTTTTCCGGCGGCAGGGCCTGGTAGCGGCGCAGCAGCCGGGCGCCGACCCGCGGCAGGCTGATCAACGGGAGCCGCAGCAGGTCCGGACGCGGTCGCGAGTCGGGCAGCGCCGGGGAGATCAGGGTCAGCGTGCGGACGAGTTCGGGCCGGGCGGCGGCGACCTTCACGCAGACGGCGCCGCCGAAGGAGTTGCCGATCAGGTGCACGGGTCCGCGGCCGCGCGTTTCGATCAGCGCGGTAACCGTCTGCGCGAGGGCGGCGATCGAGTAACGGCCGTCCGGGCGGGGCGGCGAGTCGCCGAAGCCGGGCAGGTCCAGCGCCTCGGCGGCCAGAGCGGGGCGGAGCAGGTCCATCAGGTCGGTCCAGTTCCGCGACGAGCCCTCCAGCCCGTGCACGCACAGCGCGGGCTCGCCCAGGGCAGCCGGGACGCTGCGCACGTAGACGCGGTGATCGCCGAGCGAGATCAGCTCCCCAGGCCAGTGCGGTATCGGTGGCGTTTGCTCGGGGGAAGCGATCCCCCCCAGACCCTCTCTGGCATTTATCCCGGGAGGACCCATCCCCGCTCGGAAGGGCTCCCCGCCCCCCGCACCCTCAAGGCTCACGCGCTGGCCTTGCGGCGCGTCTTGGTCTCGGTGTCCGACTTGGCGGCCTTGGGCTTGGTCCGCGCGGCTGGCTTGGCCCCGCCTGCCTTGGACCCCTCGGATTTGGCGCCGTCGGATTTGGCGCGGTCGGACTTGGCGGCCGCGACGCTGGCGCGCAGGATCTCGGTCAGGTCGGCGGGCTGGCCCTTAGGCGACGGGACCTCCACGCCGGCCGGGCGGACGACCTGGTTGCCTTCGATCTTGGCCCGGATGACGGCCTCGAGGGCCTCGCGGTAGTCGTCGTGATACTCGTCGGGGTCGAAATCCTCGGTCATCGTGTCGATGAGCGAAGCGGCCATCTTCAGTTCCTGGGGCCGGGCCTCGATGTCCTCGTCGAGAAAGGCAAAATCGGGCTTGCGCACCTCATCGGGCCACAGCAGGGTCTCCAGCGTGATGACCCCTTCCCTGACCCGCAGCGCGGCCAGCGACTCGCGCTGCCGCAGCGCCACCTTGGCCACGGCCACCTTCCCCGACTGCTCCAGCGCGTCGCGGAACAGCACGTAGGCCCGGGCGCCGGGTCCTTCGGGTTCCAGGTAGTAGCTCTTGTTCGCGTAGATGGGCTCCACCTGCTCGCTCGGCGCGAAATGCAGGACCTCGACCCGGTGCGCGGTTACCAGCGGGAGGTCGGCCAGATCCTCATCGGTCAGCACCACCATGTCGCCGGTGGGCAGCTCGTAGCCCTTCGCGATGTCGGAGTACGGGACTTCCACTCCCTCCAGCGTGCAGAACCGGCGGAACTGGATCCGGGCTCCGTCCTTGCGGTGCACCTGGCGGAACGTGATGTCACGCTGCTCGGTCGCCGCGTACAGCTTCACCGGGATCACGACCAGACCGAAGGAGATGGCACCGGCCCATATGCTGCGCATGGTCTTCACCTACCCGGATTTAGCGCGACTCTCCCAGCGAGCTTACGGCCCGGCTGAGATGATGAAGGAGCCCGGCCAGGCAGCAACTCGAAGTTCGAGGGGGACCGAGAGATATGGGCGCATTCGACGTCGTCGTGCTCGGCGGTGGCACGGCGGGCACGCACGTCGCCACCGAGGTGGCCCGGGGCGGCAGGTCCGTCGCGCTTATCGAGGCCGGCCTGATCGGCGGGGAATCCCCCTACCTGGCCGACTTGCCGTCGAACTCGCTGCGGCTTTCCGCGGGCCAGGGAGAAACCTGGGAAGACGCGGTCACGCGCAGGAACCACGTGACCGGCGGCCTCGGTGACGCCCGGCCGGCGCGGCGGCTCGCCGAGGCGGGCGTCACCGTGATCCGCGGCACGGGCCGGGTCACCGGCCCGGGAACGGTGCAGGTGACGGCGGACGCCGGCGCGGACGTGACGCTGACCTACTCGGACGTCGTCATCGCCACCGGATCCGAGCCTGTCGCGCCGCCGGTCGAGGGCCTGGCCGACATCCCGGTCTGGACCACCGCCGAGGGCCTGTGCTCGCCGGACCTGCCGCGCCGCCTGATCGTGCTCGGCGGCGGAGCCACCGGATGCGAGCTCGCGCAGGTCTACGCCGCGTTCGGCTCGCAGGTGGCGCTGGTCGAAGCGGAGCCCACGCTGCTCGGAGGCGAGCCCGCCTTCGCCGGGGAGATTCTCGCCACGGCGCTGCGCCGGGCCGGCGCCGAGATCTACCTCGGCTCCGCCGCGGCCAAGGCGGAGCGCACCGCCGACGGCCTCACGCTCGCGCTGGACGACGGCACGCGGATCGACGCGGACCGGCTGCTGCTCGCCGCCGGCCGCCGGCCCAGGCTCGGTGACCTCGGCCTCGGCACGCTCGGTATCACCGTCACGCCGGGCCTGCCCCTGCCCACCACGGCGTCGTGCCGGGTCGCCGACGCGCCCGGGCGGGTGTGGGCGGCGGGGGACGTTACCGGCGTCACGCACGCCCACGCCAGCCGGTACCAGGCGGGCGTGGTCGCGGCGAATATCCTCGGGCACCGGCGTGAGGCCGACTACAGCGCCATCCCGCGGTGCGTGTTCACCACGCCGTCGGTCTTCTCCGTGGGCCGTGCCGGGCCAGTTTCGGTGCGCGTCAAGCTGAGTGACACCGCCAGGGGACGGCTGGACCACGATGACCTGGGCTGCGTCGAGCTGTACGCGGAGGGCGGCAGGCTGGTCGGCGCGGTCGCGGTGGGGCCGGACGCAGCCAGCTGGATGGCTGAGGTTACCCTCGCCATCAGAGCCACAATACCGGTGCCGGTTCTGGCCGATACGGTGCATGCTTACCCCACCTACTCCGAAGCGCTGGAGGTGGCGTTCCGCGAGCTGGCCGGGTCCGGTCGGGAGAAAGAGGAGTTCGGGCTGTTGAGCGAATTGGGCATGGAGACGCCCGAGGGCGATGCCATCGAGCAGCATCAGGAGGTCGTCGCGGACGAGAACGCGACCGCGGCGCGGCGTGAAGTCCGCTTCGACGTGGACGAGGCGGACGCTGCCGAGCAGGCTCGCTCTATCGGCTTTGACGACGACGATTACCGCTGAGACCGGCTTAGGATAGGGCGAGCGCGGTACACATGACTGCGCGCGACCATCCGGAGACCGACTTTGACAGCAACGCCCGACGCACGACCGCGCAGCAGCCGGCTGCCCAGGCAGGAACGGCGGCGGCAGCTACTCGACGCGGCGCTTGAGGTGTTCGTTTCGCAGGGATACCACGCCGCCGCCATGGACGACATCGCTGACCGCGCAGGGGTCAGCAAGCCGGTGCTGTACCAGCACTTCCCCGGCAAGCTCGAGCTGTACCTGGCCCTGCTCGACGAGAGCGTGGACGCGCTGGTGGCCCGGGTGCGCGACGCTCTCCGCTCGACCACGGACAACAAGCAGCGGGTGGCCGCCACGTTCAGCGCCTACTTCGAGTACGTGGGGGGCAAGGAACAGGCGTTCCGGCTGGTGTTCGAGTCGGATCTGAGCAACGAGTCCGCGGTCCGGGCCAGGCTGGAACGGGCCCAGCGGGAGTGCGCCGCGATGATCAGCCCGATCGTCAGCCAAGACGCCGGCCTGGTCGAGGAGGAAGCGCGACTGCTGAGCGTGGGGATGGTAGGCCTGGCCCAGGTCACCGCGCGGTACTGGCTGAGCGCGTGTGACAGCATCCCGCGGGAAGCCGCCGAGCAGCTGGTGGCCAGGCTCGCCTGGCGCGGCATCAGCGGCTGGCCTAGGTGAGGGCTGTGGAAGTCAAGATCGGAATCCAGTCCGTTCCGCGCGAACTCGTCGTGGAAACCGACACCCCGGCGGAGGAAATAGAGCGCAACCTGTCCGCCGCGCTGGAGAACGGGGAACACTCGGTTTTCGCGTTGTCGGTGACCAAGGGCGGCAGGGTGCTCGTGCCCGCGGACAAGATCGCTTACGTGGAATTCGGCGGCCCGGAGGCTCGACGCGTCGGTTTCGGCAACATCGTGTAGCCGCGGGTCCTGGTAGGCTTGGCGGCGATTGGTCCACGGAATGACCTGACCAAACCTCGTGTTGTACCAATCGGCTGCCGTTCTGCGCCGGGCATCACGGCCGGCTGGGGGGAACCAGAGCAAGCGGCAGCGTCCCAGCGGCACGCAGCGGGTGCGGGTTGCGGCGGGCAGAACGTAGTCACGATGGGCCCGAAGCCCGGAACAGACCGGGAGGGCCACGATGAAGGATGGAAACCCTGAAACCCGTGGAAACTCAAGCTACTGACGGGGACGCACCAGAGGCAGAAGCCCTGGCGCCCGAGGCCGAGGGCGACGCCATCGGCCGGGGCGGTCCGGTACCCTTTCGTGATTTCGGGATCAGCGAGGCGATCTGCTCGGGCCTGGAGGCCGCAGGAATCGTCACCACGTTCCCGATCCAGGCGCTCACCCTCCCGCTGGCGTTGCGCGGCCAGGACATCATCGGGCAGGCCAGGACCGGCACGGGGAAGACGCTGGCGTTCGGCATCCCGCTGCTGGAACTTGTCGGTGATTTCGCGACGGGCGCGCCCAAGGCGCTGGTCGTGCTGCCCACGAGGGAACTGGCGATCCAGGTCGCGGACGACCTGCGCACCGCCGCGGTCAACCTGCACGCCCGCGTGCTCACCGTCTACGGCGGGCGGGCCTACGAACCGCAGATCGACGCGCTCCGGGCCGGAGTCGACATCGTGGTCGGCACCCCGGGGCGGCTGCTTGACCTGGCCGAGCGCGGTCACCTCGACCTGAGCGCGGTCCGGGCGCTGGTGCTCGACGAGGCGGACAAGATGCTGGACCTCGGCTTCTTGCCGGACGTGGAGCGGATCGTCGGGCTCACCCCGGACGACAGGCAGACGATGCTGTTCTCCGCGACCATGCCGGGCGATGTCGTCACGCTGGCGCGCCGTCACATGCGGCGCCCGACGCACGTGCGAGCCGAGGGCCACGACGAGCCCGCGTTGGCTCCGGCCACGCAACAGCACGTGTTCCGGGCGCACCACCTGGACAAGATCGAAGTGCTCGCCCGGGTGCTGCAGGCCAGGGACCGGGGCCTGACCATGGTGTTCTGCCAGACCAAGCGAGGTGCCGATCAGGTGGCAAAGGCGCTGGCCAGCAAGGGTTTCGCGGTGGCGACCGTGCACGGCGACCTGGGTCAGGGCCAGCGCGAGCGCGCGCTGCGGGCCTTCCGGAGCGGGAAGGTGGACGTGCTCACCGCCACCGAGGTCGCGGCGCGCGGGCTGGACGTGGACGACGTCACGCACGTGGTGAACTACGAATGTCCGGACGACGAGAAGACCTACCTGCACCGCATCGGCAGGACGGGGCGAGCCGGGCGGACCGGCGTCGCGGTCACCTTCGTGGACTGGCGGGACATGCACCGCTGGAAGCTCATCAACGACGCCCTCGGACTCGGCCTGCCCGAGCCCGAAGAGACGTATTCCACCTCCGAGCACCTCTACACCTCCCTCGACATCCCGCGCGAGGCGACCGGGACGCTGCCTCGCGCGATGCGGGGGCGGGCCGGCCTGGAGGCCGAAGCCATCGAGGACATCGGCGAGACCGGCCGGATCCGCTCACCTCGCGCCAGAACGACCAAGCCCAGGCGGCGCCGCAGGACCCGGGCAGGCCAGGAGCTGGCCGGAGAGCAGAATCAGCGGGCGGACGGCCGGCGGGTTGAGGGCCGGCGGGTAGACCGGCAGCAGGCGGACGGCCCGCGGGCTGAGGGCCGGCAGCGGCCCGAGGGCCGGCGCAAGGCTTCGTGACCAGGGTCACCTCGGTGAGCACGCCCACCTCCCTCGAGCTGCCTGACGGGGTGCGGCGAACCACGATCCAGACCGGCCGCGGGCGGTTCGCGGCGCTGGAAGCCGCCCCGGTGCCTGGGGCACAGGAACGGGAACCGGCTCTGCTGGTTCCCGGCTATACCGGCAGCAAGGAAGACTTCCTCGCGATCTTCGGGCAGCTGGCCGCTGGCGGCCGCCGGGTGGCGGCGATCGACATGCGCGGTCAGTTTGAGACACCCGGCACGGACGATCCTGAGGCCTACTCCCCCTCGGCCCTGGGAGCCGATATCGCCGCGCTGGTCCGCGCGACAGGCGCAAGGCACCTGCTCGGGCACTCCTACGGCGGACTGATCGCCCGCGAGGCCGTACTGGCGGGATCCGGTGCGGGAATCGGCTCTTTCACGCTGATGAGTTCCGGGCCGTCGGCCCTGACCGGGCCGCGCGCGGAGGAACTACGCGCCATGCTCACCGCCCTCGGCGTCGAGGACGGCAGCGTACCGGAGACGGCCGCGCTGCGGGCGAAGATCTCCGGCGTCTGGCGAGATCACCTGGAACCGCAAGCCGTGGCGGCCGGGGTTCCCGGCCCGGTCGTCGCCTTCTTGGCCAAGCGGATGCTGGGCAACGACCCGAAAGGCCTGGTTCACATGGCCCGCCACCTGCTCACCGCCCCGGACCGCACCGCGGAGCTGGCCCGGCTGGACCGGGTCGGAATGCTCGTCCTGTACGGCGAGAACGACGACGCCTGGTCACCAGCCGCGCAGGAGGCCATGGCCCGGCGGCTGGGGGCGCGCCGGGCCTGCATCCCGGCGGCCGCGCACTCCCCCGCCGTCGAGGCGCCCGCGACCACGGCAACCGCGCTGGCGCGGTTCTGGGACGCGGCCGAGGCCCAGTCGGCGGCTTAACACCCGGACGCTTCGATGATGCCTGTGCGTGCCGTGGTGCGTCTGGTGCGTCTGGTGCGGAGAGATCGTGGTTGATCCGGGTTCTGCGGTGGATCCGGTGCATCCCAGGCCCCCCGATCAACCACTGAGACCGAATCCACCCCGTTATCTCGGGTAGGGGTCAGTGAGACGGGCGGCACGGCCATCGCATCCGCACTTAGTCCGAGGAAAGGCCGTCCCAGGGCTTGCGGATAACCGCGGCGGCGGCGCCCTCGGGACAGTGCTGGAGATAGTCACACCAGCCGCAGAAGGCACTGGGCCGGGGCGGGAAAATCTCGTCGTACCGTTCGGCGGGCAGGCCCTCGCGCATCAGCTCGTCCGCCGCGGCGCACTCTTGCGCGACGTCCTCCGCGCGGCCGAGGTGCCTGGCCAGCGACTCATCAGAATGCGACCAGGCCAGCACCTCGCCGGAAGGCAGATGGTGCAGCTCCACCCGGCGGCAGGGCCGCCGCAGGACCCGGCCCGCGGCCAGTGCGTACAGCGCCAGGGCCATGGAGCTGCGCGCGTCGTCCACGGTGAGCAGGTGCCGCCCGGTCTTGTAGTCGACGACGACGAGCTCGGTCCCGGCCGGGGCAAGCCGGGCATCCAGCCGGTCGACGCGCCCGGAGACCGCGATCGTGTCCGTGCGAGTCGCGACGGTCCGTTCCACCCCGACCGGTTCGTCGGCTGGGTCGAGCCGGGCGACATACCGTTCGACCATGCGGATGGCCTGCTGGCGGTACCGGGCTGACTGCACCGCATCCGCGAAGCCCTCGTCGATCCAGCCGCGGTCAACCAGCGTGCCCGCCGCCGCGACGGTACGCTGCGCCAGCGGCAGCCGCCACCAGCCGGCCAGCGCGTTGTGGACGCTGGCACCGAGGCTGTTATGCGCCCAGGGCGGCCCCTTCGGCGGCGAGGGGCGGTCCAGGTAGGTCATCCGGTACCGGCGAGGGCAGTCGAGCCACGCGGAAAGGCGCGTCGGCGTGCACGGGTACAGCCGCCGCGGCATTCCCTCGAAGCCCAGCTGTTCCATTAGCGAGATGCCCAGGAATCGAACTGCTTCTCGGCCGCCGAGATCGTCGTTTCCTCGCCTTGGCCTGGAAGTACGCGGGTACTCAGGGGCAGGGTCAGCAGCTGCCCGCCGATGGCGGTCAGCTGGCCGGCGAAGTCCGGGAATTCGCCGTCGTGGCGGACGGGACCGCTGGCCGCCAGGACGTGCCCGGTAAACACCACGCCGAGGTCCTCGCAGTACAGGCACAACGAGCCCGCGGTGTGGCCCGGCGCGTGCACCACCTCGAGCTGGACGTCGGCGACCTCGAAGATGCCGCCGTCCGCCACCTCGATATCAGGGTCTTGTTCGGGGTGCGCGTCGCGCCAGAGCAGCCGGTCCTGCGGATGCAGCGCCACCGGCGCCTCGTCTCGCGCGGCGACCGCCACCGCGGCGGCGGCGTGGTCCGCGTGAGCGTGGGTACAGATCACCGCCAAGACCTCGCGATCGCCCACCGCGCCGAGCACGACGGCCGGGTCGCGACCCGGGTCGATGACGATAACCTCGTCGTCATCGCCGACGATCCAGGCGTTAGTCTCGCCGCCGGACGCCGGCGAGATCACCCGTTCGATCCGTGCGGTCATGGTCGTGCTTCCTTCCTTGGGACCCGACCTTCCTACCACAGCAGCACCCTCAGGCGCTGTGCGCAAACGCGATCGAGATGTATCGTGCTGGTGACCTTAACAAGATGTATCGTGACAAGGGCGGGGAGAGGCGGGGGCAGCGGGGAAGGGCGGCGCGGAGGATGTTCGAGCGGTTCATCGACCGGGCGCGGCGAGTCATCGACCTGGCTCAAGAAGAGGCCAGGACGCTCAATCACAACTGACGCGGGGCAAGCGTGCGAGCACCCGCCCGCGCAATGGTCTTTAGTCGCGGCTTATGGGCTTAGCGCCGGCGGCTATCGAGGCCAGGCTCTCGTACGCGCCGGGCGGCGCTACCTCCGAGCCGATGCGGTGACCGGTGAGACGGCCGTGATCATCGCTGCCGCCGGTGGCCACCAGGCGGAGATCGCGGGCGAGGCCGAGCAGGTCAGCCCGGGCCGATTCCGGTTGGTCGGGATGGAAGACCTCCACCCCAGCCAGGCCCGCGCCGGCCAGAGCGGCGATCTGCTCGTCGGAGACGAGCGAGCCCGCCCGCGGGTGAGCTAGCACCGTGACCCCGCCGGCCGCACGGACCAGGCCGATGGCGTGGACGGGATCGAGCGCGTACCTGCCGACGTAGGCGCGGCCGTCGTCGCCGATCCAGTCGGGAGTGAAGGCCTCGGCGGGTTCGGCGATGGCGCCGCTGGCCGCCATCGCGCGGGCGATGTGCGGGCGGCCGACCACGCCGCGCGCGGCCAGCGCGGCCACCTGATCCCAGGTGATGTCGACGCCGAGGTCGGCCAGACGGCGCACCATCTCGCGAGCGCGGAGTGCACGGTCGTCGCGGATGCGCTGAGTTTCGGCGGCCAGTTCCGGGTCATCGGGGTCGAACAGGTAGGCCAGCAGGTGCAGGCTGCGGCCGTCTAGCCGACTCGACAGTTCCATCCCGGGGACCAGGGTCAGGCCCGCGGGCAGCGCCCGGCGCGCCTGCTCGTGCCCGGCGACCGTGTCGTGGTCGGTCAGCGCCACGGCGTCCAGGCCGGCCAGCGCGGCGCGGCGCATCACCTCGGCCGGGGGGTCCGTACCGTCGGAGGCGTCGCTGTGGGTGTGCAGGTCGGCGCGCATCAGGCCGTGGGCAGCCTGGGCGACGCGGCGCCGAACGGCAGGTCCAGGTCCTGGCCGGGGTCGCGCAGGTCGCGCAGGGCGAGCGGCTCGAGCAGCAGGACACCCGCGGTGTCCGGCCACAGCACCAGCCACAGCCACAGCGCCTTGATCTCACCGGCGAAGGTGGCCCGGTCCGGCGAATCGACGTGCCAGAGGGGAAAATCATGCTTGCCGAACGAAACGGTGGCGATCGGCGGCGCGGAGCCGAATCCC
>JASIGD010000537.1 GCA_030045295.1 Streptosporangiaceae bacterium | reverse complement strand
GGTGCTCACGCTCGTACCAGGCCGCGCCGATGCCGAGCTCGGCCCGCCCGCCGCTCATCGCGTCCACCGTGGCCACGGTGATGGCCAGCGGGCCGGGCCGGCGGTAGGTCGAGGCGGTCATCAGCGTGCCCAGGCGTACCCGCTCGGTCTGCACGGCCAGGCCGGCGAGCGTCGTCCACGAATCGGTGGGCCGGTAGCCGGTATCGTCCGGATCGATGCCCAGGTAGTGGTCGGACCGGAAGAAGGCGTCGAAACCGGCCTCCTCGGTCGTCCGGGCCAGCGCGAGGATCTGCGCGTACGTGGCACCGTGATGCGGCTCGAGCAGGACGCGCATCCTCATCGCGGGGTCTCTCCGATTCTTTCTTCCGAACGGACGGTGGTGCTCGCCGCCGGCAGGGCACGGTCTCGCGGCGCGTCCTGGTCCCGTGGAGCATCCTGGCCCCGGGGAGTGTCCCGGCTGAGGGGGAAGTGACAGGCGACGGAGTGGCCCGTGGCCAGTTCGCGCAGGACCGGCTCTTCGGCCGCGCAGCGCGGCGCCGCCCGCGGGCACCTGGTGCGGAACCGGCACCCGCTCGGCGGGTGGATCGGCGACGGCGGCTCGCCGGGGATGGCCGCGGCGGCCCGCGCGGCCGCCGGATCCGTGCTGGGGATGGAGTCGAGCAGCGCCCGCGTGTAGGGGTGCATCGGCTCACGGTAGACCGACTCTCCCGGCCCGACCTCGCACAGCTTGCCGAGGTACATCACGCCCACCCGGTCACTGACCTGCTTGACCAGGGCCAGGTCGTGGGCGATGAACAGGTACGACAGTCCCAGCTCGGCGCGCAGCTGCTCGAACAGGTTGAGCACCTGCGCCTGGATGAGCACGTCCAGGGACGACACCGGCTCGTCGCAGACGATCAGCGCCGGTGAGAGCGCCACCGCCCGGGCGATGGCCACGCGCTGGGCCTGGCCGCCGGACAGTTCCCTGGGCCGGCGCCGACCGTGGGCGGACGGGTCCAGCCCGACCAGCTCGAGTACCTGGTCGACTCGGTGCCGCCGGGCCGCCCGGTCGCCGGCGTGATAGGCGATCAGCGGTTCTTCGACCAGGTCACGCACCATCCATTTCGGGTCCAGTGACCCGAACGGGTCCTGGAACACCATCTGCAGGTGCCGCCGGGCCTGCAGCAGCTGCCTGCCGCGCAGCGTGACCAGGTCGGTGCCGCGGAACACGACCGAGCCGGCCTTCGGCCGGGGCGCCTGAAGAACCGACCGCGCGAGCGTCGACTTGCCGGACCCGGTCTCGCCGACGATGCCCAGCGTCTCCCCCGGCCATACGTCGAAGGAGACGCCGGACACGGCGTGCACCACGCCTCCCCTGGCCCCGCCGCGGTCACGGACCGCGAACTCCTGGACGAGATCGCGAACGCTCAGCAGCGGACCGTCGCCGGGTGGCATCACGCGACTCCGTCCTGGCAGGGATGCCAGCAGGCCCACCGGTGGCCCGGCTCATGCTCGGCCAGCGGCGGCGCGGCCGCCCGGCAGTCGTCGGCGGCCCGGCGGCAGCGCGGGGCGAACGAGCACCCGGCGGGCAGCGCGGCCAGGTCCGGCGGTCGTCCGCCGATGATCGGCAGCGCCGAGTGCGCGGGGCGCTCCAGCCGCGGGATCGCCTCGAATAGGGCCTGGGTGTAGGGCATCCGGACGTGCGTGAACAGCTGGGGCGCGGAGGCCTGCTCGACGATCCGGCCCGCGTACATCACGATCACCTCGTCGGCGTAGGACGCGGCCAGCCCCAGATCGTGGCTGATCAGCATCAGCGCCATGCCCAGCTCGGCCTGCAGCTCGAGCAGCAGCTCCATGATCTGCGCCTGGGTGGTGACGTCGAGCGCGGTCGTCGCCTCGTCGGCGATGAGCAGCTTCGGGCGGCAGGCCAGCGCGATGGCGATCATGACGCGCTGTCGCATGCCGCCGGAGAGCTGGTGCGGGTACTCACTGAAGCGCCGCTCGGGCAGCGGCATGCGTACCAGGCGCAGCAGCGCGACGGCCTGCTCGCGGGCCTCCTGGCGGTCAGCTTGCCGGTGCACCCGGATGGCCTCGGTGATCTGGGCTCCGACCCGCATCGTGGGGTTCAGCGACCTGGCCGGATCCTGGAACACCATCGCGACGTTCGCGCCGCGGTGCCTGCGCATCTGCTCGTCGGACAGCCCGATCAGCTGGATGCCCTGGAACCGGGCCGAGCCGGTGACGACCGCGCTCGGCGGCAGCAGCCCCATGACCGCCCGGCAGCTGACGGTCTTCCCGGACCCGGACTCACCGACCACGGCGAGCGTCTGCCCGGCGAAGACCGAGTAGCTCACCCCGGCCACAGCGTGCAGCTCGCGCCCGCGGCCCAGGCTGAACGTGACGCGCAGGTCGTCGACCTCGAGCAGTGCCCCCGGGGCCTCGGTCACCGAACGCCCCACCGTTCCCTGAGGGCGTCGCCGAGCAGGTTCAGCGAGACCACCGTGGCGAACAGGAACGCGCTGGGGATGAGCACGAGATCCGGCGACGCCGACATGGTCTGCTGCCCCTGCGCGATCATGCTGCCCCAGCTCGCCTCCGGCAGCGGGATGCCGAGGCCGAGGAAGCTGAGCGCGCCCTCCAGGATCATCACCACGCCGACGCCGAGCAGGCTGAACGTCAGCAGCTGGGGCATTATGTTGGGGACGATGTGGCGCAGGACGATCCGCGGCCCCCTGGTCCCGGAGAGCCTGGCCGCCAGCATGAAGGTCTGCCCGCGCAGCGCCAGCGTGGAGCTCCGCGCGATCCGGCCGAAGGCCGGGATGCTGAAGATGGCGAGCGCCCAGATGACGTGCGTCTCGCTCGGGCCCAGGCCCTCGGCGATGGCGAGCGCGAGCACCAGGGCGGGAAACGCGATCAGCACGTCGAGCAGCCGCATCACGCTGCCGTCGAGGAATCCGCCCCAGTACCCGGCGGCCACGCCGAGCAGGCCGCCGATCACCAGGCCGATCGCGGTGACGGCGAACCCGACCTCGAACGAGACCCTGCCCCCGTACAGGATGCGGGAGAAGATGTCGTTGCCCACCGGGTCGGTTCCGAAGATGTGGCCGGGCGACAGCGGCGGCAGGCCCGCGTTCAGGACGCTCCCGCCCACCGGCGGCGGCACCGGATAGACCAGCGGCCAGAAGAAGCACGCGCAGAACAGCACGATGAGGAACCCGGCGGGCAGCCAGATCCGCAGCGTGTCCCTCCGTCTCCGGCCCCTGGCCCGCGCCCGGGCCCGGGCCGGCGCCCGCGCAGCGGTCGGCGTCAGCAGCTCAGGCAGCGGCGCGCTCATACCGGATCCTCGGGTCAAGGGCCATGTACAGCAGGTCGGCGAGCAGGTTGGCCACCACGACCACCACGGCGAAGACCAGGACGATGCCCTCGACGACCGGCACGTCGTGGTCGTTGATCGACTCGATCAAGATCGCGCCCACTCCGGGTAGCGAGAAGATCGGCTCGATAATGGCCACCGCTCCGACCAGCGCGCCGAGGTTGAGCGCGACCAGCGTGATGAGGCCGAACAGCGAGTTCCGCAGGGCGTGCCGCACCAGGATCCGCCAGGGCGGCACGCCCTTGGCCCGCGCGGTCACGATGTAGTCCTCGCGCTGCATCTGCTCGACCATGTCCGCGCGCAGCAGCCGGGTGTAGACGGCGAACAGCGGGAAGCCGATGGCGGCGGCCGGCAGCGTCAGCGACTTGATGTTCTCGACCGGGCTCGCGCTGAACGAGGTATAACCGATGGCCGGGAACCACTGAATCTTGACCGCGAAGATGTAAACCAGCACCAGGGCGAGCACGTAGGGCGCGACGGACAGCCCGAGCATGCTGACCGCCATGCTGAACCGGTCCGCGATGCCGTTCGGCTTGCGCGCCGCGAGCACCGCGACCGCGACGGCGAGCACGATCGAGACGACGAAGGCGTA
>JASIGD010000536.1 GCA_030045295.1 Streptosporangiaceae bacterium | reverse complement strand
CGGCGGGGGAATCGCCGAACAGGGGTGCGTAGTACGGGGCGGCGGGGGAATCGCCGAACAGGCCACCGCGGTGCTGGGCGGCGGCGGGATCGCCGGGCCGGGGTGCGCAGTACGCGGCGGCGGGGGAATGTCCGAGCCGGAATGCGCGGTGCTGGGCGGCGGGGGAATGTCCGAGCCGGACTGCGCGGTGCTGGGCGGCGGCGGGATCGCCGAGCCGGAGCGTGCCGCGCTGGCACCGGATTCCATACTGCTAATGCTGCATCGCGGGCCGCCCTTCCGTCACTGTCGGAAGGGATAAATTTCCGGGACCGGCCGGAGGCGGTCGGCTCAGATGTCTCCGGCCAGCTCGGATGTCCACACCACGACCCGGGTGCGGTCGCCGCGGAACAGGTCGCGGGCGTACTCTACCGGCTCGCCCGAACGCGCGTAGGCGGTGCGCTCGACCAGCATCAGCGGAGCGCCTTCCGCGACTTCCAGCGCCTCCGCCTCGCGGACCCCGGCGGTCACCGGCTCCAGGCTCTCCCTGGCCCGGTACAGCAGACTTCGGCAATTCCGTAACGGTTCCGGAACGCTCCGCGCGTAAGGTTGGCACATTCCGGTCCGGTCGGAGCAGTGAGGGTCCGGTCGTGGGCAAGATCAGGTCACAGCGGGTGGCGCCTGTCGTGGCGGTCGTCCTCGGCCTGCTCACGCTGGGGGCCAGCCTGGCCAACATCCCGCCCGCGGTTCTCCAGCATCAGACCGGACCCGGCGGACCGGTGGCGTACACGCTGATCCTGCTGGCCGTCGTCTTGCCTGGGACGGCCATGGGCGTCCTGCTGGCCGCACGGCGGCCGCACAATCCCATCGGCTGGATCCTGCTGGCGCTTATCCTGCTCGCCGCCGACCCAGCCGACACGTACGCGATCGTGGACTACCGGACGCATCACGGCGCGCTGCCCCTCGGCTGGGTGGCCGTCGTGCTGCTGGGTAGCTTCCCGGTCATACCGCTGCTCGTCGCGATCCTGCTCTGGCTGTTCCCGGACGGGCGGCTGCCGCCGGGCCGCTGGCGGCGGGCCGCGCGGACTGCGATCACCGCCGGATTGCTGCTGGCGGTGGTAACGAGCGTGGCCCCCGGGGCGGCGGCCGTGGCCGACCACGATGTCCACATTGACGCCGGTGGCAATCTCTACCCGGTGAGCCCGGCGTGGACGACCGCCGGGAACGCGCTGGCCGTGGCGGCCATCGCGAGCTTGCTGGTTTGGCTGGCCGTCCAGGTCCGCACGTACCGGCGCTCCGGCGACGAGCGGCGCGAGCAGCTCAAATGGCTCTACAGCGGCGCCGCCGTCTACATCTGCGCGTTCATCGGCGGGCTGGCCGGCCCGTCGGCGGCCGGGGAGGCGTTCGGGTCCGACGGGCCTGTGGTCAACGACTTCATCGAGCTCGGGGGATCGGTCTTCGTCATCTGCGTAGCCGTCGCCGTGCTGAAGTACCGCCTGTACGCGATCGACCGCATCGTCAGCCGGGTCATCAGCTACGCCATCATCACCACCGTGCTCGCCGGCGTCTTCGCCGGGCTGGTGGTGTTCGCCACCCAGGTGCTGCCGTTCAAGGAACCGGTAGCGGTGGCGGGCTCGACACTGGCCGCCGCGGCGCTGTTCAACCCGCTGCGCCGGCGAGTGCAGCACGCGGTGGACCGCAGGTTCAACCGGGCCCGCTACAACGCCGACCAGACCGTGGCCGCATTCGCCGGCCGGCTGAAGGACGCCGTGGACTTGGACGTGATCGGCGCCGACCTCGCGGGTGTCGTGCAGCAGGCCCTCGAGCCGACCCACGTCACGATCTCGATCAGGCAGATCGGGTAGGGCTCACCGGCCCCCGCCGCCGTTACAGGTGGCTGAAGCCGCTGGATTCCTCCTTGGTCATGGAGACGGTGACCGGGTGCTTGGCGAAGTGCGCGACGGTGTCGCGGAAGTCGTCCAGGAGCAGGGAGGCCATGTCGCGGCTGACGCCGAGGCGGACCAGGATGCGCTGCACGGCGATGTCGGAGACCGCGCCTGTGAGGGTGTAGGCGGGCACCTGCCAGCCCTGGGTGCGGAGCCGGTCGGCCAGGTCGAACAGGGTGTACCCAGGGTCCTCGCCCTCACGGATCCGCCAGGTGACGGTCGGGATCCCGGTGTTCGGATTACTGTCGCACAACAGCTCGAACGGGCCGCACTTGACGATCTCGGCGGCCAGGTACGCGCCGATCTCGTAGGAGGCGTTCTGGATGTCGCGGTAGCCCTCGTGACCGAGCCGCAGGAAGTTGTAGTAGGAGGCGATGATCTGCCCGGCCGGGCGGGAGAAGTTGATCTGGAACACCGGCATGTCCCCGCCCAGGTAGTTCACGTGGAAGATCAGGTCGTCCGGGAGCTCGGCGGCGTCCCGGAAGACGACCCAGCCGACCCCGAGCGGGGCCAGCCCGAACTTGTGCCCCGAGGTGCTGATCGACTTGACCCGGGGCAGCCGGAAGTCGAAGACGACCTCGGGCGCGCAAAACGGCGCCAGGAACCCGCCGGAGGCCGCGTCTACGTGGATGTCGACGTCCAGCCCGGTCTGGGCCTGCAGGGTGTCCAGCGCGGCCGCCATCTCGGCCACGTGCTCGTAGGAGCCGGTGTAGGTCACCCCCAGCGTCGGCACCACCATGATCGTGTTCTCATCCACCCGCTCGAGCATCGACTCGGGGTCCATCATGTACCGGCCCGGCGCCATCGGGACCTCGCGGATCTCCACGTCCCAGTACCGGGCGAACTTGTGCCACACCACCTGGACCGGGCCGCACACGAAGTTCGGCTTGTCCGTCGGCTTGCCCGCGGCCCGCCGCCGGGCCCGCCACCGCCACTTGGCCGCCATCCCGGCCAGCATGCACGCCTCCGACGACCCGACCGCCGAGGTGCCCACGGTGTTGGCCGCCTCCGGCGCGTTCCACAAGTCGGCCATCATGTGCACGCACCGCTTCTCGATCTCCGCGGTCTGCGGGTACTCATCCCGGTCGATCATGTTCTTGTTGATCGACAGCGCCATCAGCCCCATCACCTCGGGCTCCTCCCACGTCTGGCAGAACGTGGCCAGGTTCTGCCGCGCGTTCCCGTCCAGCATCAGCTCATCGGACACCAGCTGGTACGCATCCCGCGGCCGCGTCCCCTTCTCCGGGAACCGGTACTTCGCCACCGGCCTGGTCAGATCCCGGTCAGCGAACACGCAGTCGTCGAACTGGTCACGGATCGTCTCACGGTCATGCAGTGCCATCGTCGGCATCCCCTTTGATCGAGGGCTCCAGCTTCGGCGATCACAGCGGTCCGGAACCAGGCCTCCGGGCGTCGCGTGCTGGCTGAGCCCACAATGACCCTACGTGACCTGTGCGGTCATCACCCGCCGGGGGTGAGGTCGGCGGCAAACACTCGTGGCGTCACGCTTGTTGGTGCCACGCTGGTGTCATGAACGGTATTAACGAGCGGCTGCGCAATGGCATCGACGATGACCCCGGCATGTACGACCCGAGCGGCCGGCTGGCCGCCTACGAAGCCAGGACCCAGACTGTCCTCGACCTGTTGGCGCTGCTCACGCTGTGGCTCGCAGTGGTTCCTCCGTGGGACTTCAGCAGCGGGGACGACATCAAGTACGCCGTGTGGACCGTCCGGGTGGGGCTCTCGGTCATCTACGGGATCGACCTGGTCATCCGCAGCGCCATGGCCAGACGCCATGTTCACTACGTGGTTACCCACCCGGTCGTGCTCGTCTCCGTGCTCTACCCGCCGGTGCGCCTGGTCTTCAGTATCCGCCTGCTCCGGTCGATGTTCCGGCGCGGAAACCTCCGCCGCTTCTTGCTGGTCGCCGCCCTGCTGGTGCTCAACGGCGCGGGCATCGTGTTCCTGTTCGAGCGGCACGCGCCCCACTCGAACATCCACACGTTCGGAGAGTCGCTGTGGTGGGCGCTGGTGACCGTCACCACGGTCGGCTACGGTGACTACACCCCGGTTACCGCTCCGGGGCGTGTCACGGCCTGCGTCATCATGGGCATCGGCCTGGTCACCCTGGCCGTCATCACGGCGCAGGTGGCGTCGAGCTTCGTCGCGCAGGGATCCAGCCGGGCCGAGCGCGCCCCGCAGCCCGATGCGGTTCCGCGCGAGGTCACGCTGGCCGAGCTCGACCAGCGGCTCGCCCGGATCGAGGAGCTGCTCCTCGCCGTCGCGCCGTCATCGCCGCGAGCGGTAGCGACACCGGAGCGCGACTCGGGCGGCGGGTGAGTTTCGCGCCAGGCAGCCGGGCCGATCTCAGCCGACCGGCGGGTCGATGGCGTCGGCTGCGTCCCGCAACGCGCGGGCTATCCGTTCCCGCGGCTTCACCTTCTGCAGCTCCTGCGCCAGCTCGGCCAGCAGTTCACGCAACGGCGTCAGGTCAAGCACTCCCGGTTCGCCGTCGGTGCTGGCCATCCGCCTGGCCCTCGCGGCCTGGGACGTCTGGCGCGCCTGGTCGGCGAGGTGGCCGGTCACGACGTCGCTCAGGCGCGACTTCTCCGGGAGCCCCACGTCCGAGCCAGTCGGAACCTCGGGGATCGGCACGTCAGGGGAGGCATCAGGCTGCGGATCCTCAGACAAGGAGATCACCACTTCTTCTTACGCAGAGTCTCGATTGTTCTGGCCCACGTTATACTCCCTCGGTCCGGCCCCCGTGGCCGGGCGGGCACAGTCAACCGGCCGTGATGATCAGGTAGATGCTGTCGCCGATGAGCCACAGGCCGATGAGCAGGCTGCCGGCGATGATGCCCTGGTCGGTGTGGTCGTTGATCCAGGTGCGGAACCGGCTCAGCAGCGCGCGGCTCTGGTCGGGCCGGACCACGGCGTGGATCTCCATGGCCAGGTAGGTCGAGGAGGCCAGCAGGCAGTACACGATCAGGGCCAGGAAGCTGGCCGCGGTGGACAGCTTGGCCGCGGTGACGGTGGCCGCGCCGGCGCCGATCAGCACCCAGGGCTGCAGCGTGGGGGCCAGCGCCATGGCGAACCAGGGGGACATGTTGTCCACGTGCTCTTGCCATCGGGGCGGCTTTTTCGGCGGCCGGGGCTTGTTCCGCGCCCGGATGTGCCGGACCGCGATCAGGACCAGGATCACGCCCAGGACGATCTTGACCGCCAGCGCGGCCAGCGACGGCGCGGTGGCCGGCCGGGGCGGGTTGTTGCCGGTGGCCGCGACGGTGATGGCGACCACGGCGGCCAGCGAGACCAGCCAGCCGAAGGTGAACGCGGCGCCCTTGCGCGCGCCGCCCTGGGACGGCAGCACGATCAGGAACGCGGTCAGCGGCAGCGGGTCGACCGCGACCGCCAGGCCGATCAGGACCAGGTTAAGGACCAGCACGGCCGCTCCTGTCTCCAGCGCGCCGAATCGACCTGTTCACATCCATGATCATGGGTCACCGGCCGCTCAGAGTCCACCAGGTGCGCGGTTCCGTTACGAATGGTTTGCGTAGCTACGCGACAACGGGCATGCTGGGGCGGGGTAATAGGCTGAGCGCCCGGGTACCGGGCGCCTCCCGGTACGGGGAGAAGACATGGCCGAAGCACCTGGGGTCATCGAGGCCAAGGAGCTGACCAAGCGGTTCGGCGACAAGGTGGCCGTGGACCACCTGTCATTCACCGTCGAGCCGGGCCGGGTGACCGGTTTTCTCGGCCCCAACGGCGCGGGCAAGTCGACGACCATGCGGCTGATCCTGGGCCTGGACCGGCCGCAGAGCGGCACGGCCACGATCGGCGGGCTGACCTATCATCAGCTGGCCCGGCCGCTGCAGACGGTCGGCGCGTTGCTCGAGTCGCGGTCCTTGCACCCCGGCCGCAGCGCCCGCAACCACCTGCTTTACCTCGCTGAGACGCAGGGTATCCCCGCCCGGCGGGCCGACGAGGTCCTCGACCTGGTCGGCCTGCGCGCCGTGGCCCGCAAGCGGGTGGGCGGTTTCTCGCTCGGCATGACCCAGCGGCTCGGCATGGCGGCGGCGATGCTCGGCGACCCCCTGGTCCTGCTGCTGGACGAGCCCGTCAACGGCCTGGACCCGGAAGGCATCCGCTGGGTCCGCACCTTCATGCAGCAGCTGGCCGGGCAGGGCCGCACCGTCTTTGTCTCCAGCCACCTGATGAGCGAGATGTCGGTCACCGCCGACTACCTCATCGTCATCGGCCGGGGCAGGCTGATCGCCGACTCCACGACACAGGAGTTCATCCAGCGGAGCTCGGAGCGGTCCGTACTGGTCCGGACGCCGGATCCGGGCCGGCTGGGTGAGCTGATCACCGGGCAGGGCGGCACGATCGCCAGCCAAGACAGTCTCGACGGAGTGACCAGCCTGGTGGTCACCGGGCTGCCGGCCCCGCGCATCGGGGAACTGGCGGCGTCGGCGTCGGTCGTGCTGTACGAGTTGACGCCCAGGCTGGCGTCTCTGGAGGAGGCGTTCATGGAGCTGACCGCGGACAGCGTCGAGTACGGCGACACCGCGAAAGCCCGCCAAGGCCGCCGGCAGGAAGAACGGAGCGTGCGATGACCGCCGCCGAGGCACCCAGCGCGCCCCGGCTGACGGCCGTCACGCCGGCCGGGTCGCCCTGGCTCGGCTTTGGCCGCCTGCTGCGCGCGGAGTGGACGAAGATCCGGTCGGTGCCGTCCACCGTGTGGTCGCTGCTCACCTTCGTGATCGTGGCGGTCGGATTTTCCACGCTTATCGCCACCGTCATCGCGCACGACTGGAACGCGCCGGGCAACCATCCCAACCACGCCAAGCTGCTCACCGATCCGACGGCGGTGATCTTCGGTGCCGGCCTGGGCCTCGGCCAGCTGGCCATTTGCGTGCTCGGCGCGATCGTGATCACCAGCGAGTACACCAGCGGCACCATCCGCGCGTCGCTGCTCGCCGTGCCGAACAGGATTCCGATGCTGACCGCCAAGGCTGTCGTGTTCGCGGCGCTCGACTTCGTGGTCAGCGCCATCACGGTCTTCGCGGTGTTCTTCATCACCACCGCGATCCTGCACAGTCACGTGTCGATCACGCTCAGCCAGCCGGGAGTCACCCGCGCCGTCATCGGCGCGATCTTGTACCTCACCGTGCTCGGCCTGTTCGCGCTGGCCATCGGCGGCCTGATCCGGCACACCGCCGGCGCGATCGCCGTCGTGATCGCGACGGTCATCGTGGTCCCCCCGCTGGTTTCGCTCATCCCGGGGACCATCGCCAACCATATACACGGCTACCTGCCGACGGTCGCGGGCGAGCTGGTCGCCCAGACCAGCCAGCAATCCGGCGACGTGCTGTCCGGATGGCAGGGCTTCGGCGTCTTCTGCCTGTGGACCGCCGTGCTCCTGGTCGCCTGCGGCTGGCTGCTCGTCCGCCGGGACGCCTGACGCTATGACCGGCGCTCAGCACGCGACCGGTACCGGCGTGGTCCCACCCGGGCGGATGACCGAGGCCGAGTTCCGCTCGCTGTATGAGCAGCTCCGCGCCCAGGTGCCCTGGGGACCGCAGGACCGGCGCGGGGCGCTGAACTACATCACGCCTGCCGAGGTGCTCGCTGCCTGCGGCGAGGTCGGGGCGGGCCGCAACGTGTCACTGGCCGCGCCGGTGGAGGACCAGGAGACGCCCGACAACCCCGATCCCGCCCGGCACCGGATGACCGGGCCGCTGGGGGCTGAGGCCGGACCGGGTCTGTCGTTCAGCATGGACCGGATCGCGATGAACATCCACGGCAACGCCGACAGCCACATCGACGCCCTGTGCCACGTGATCTTCGACGGCACCATGTACAACGATCTGGCCGCGGATACCGTCACCGAGAACGGGGCGGCCGAGCTGTCCATCGGCGTCGCGGCCGATGGCATCGTCGGCCGCGGGGTGCTTCTGGACGTGCCGCGCTCCCGGGGCGTGCCGTGGCTGGAGCCGGGCGACCACGTGACGGCGGACGACCTGCTCGCCACCGAACGGGACCAGGGCGTCCGGGTCGGCCGGGGCGACATCGTGTGCGTACGGGTAGGCCACCGTCGGCGGCGGACTGAGCAGGGTTCGTGGGATGCCGCCGGGGCCCGCGCCGGGCTGCACCCCGCGCTGCTGCCGGTGCTGGCGGAGCGTCAGATCGCCGCCCTGGCCAGCGACGGCAACAACGACACCGCCCCCAGCGCCGTCGCGGGCGTGGACTTCCCGGTGCACGTGCTGGCCGTTAACGCGCTCGGCCTGCACCTGCTGGACTACCTGCAGTTCACCGAGCTGGCCCAGGCGTGTGCGGCGGGCGGCC
>JASIGD010000009.1 GCA_030045295.1 Streptosporangiaceae bacterium | reverse complement strand
AGCGCGGCGCCGCTGACGGTCGGCGGCCCGTCCCAGAACCCGGTCGTCGAGCAGGCGCCGCCGGCCGCCTGCGCCACGTTGTCGTAGACCTTGAGGTCCTTCCACGGGGACTGGTCGTTGAACCCCTTGATCGACCCGTAGACCAGCCGCGGGTTCAGCTCCTGGATGTGCTCCCAGGACAGCCCCATCCGGTCCATCGCGCCGGGCGCGAAGTTCTCCACCAGCACGTCGGCGCCGCGGATCAGCTTTTCCATCACCTCGAGCCCTTCGGGGGTCCTGGTGTTGATCGCCAGCGACCGCTTGTTGCTGTTCAGCTGGGTGAAGTACAAGGCGTCCACGCCGGGGATGTCTTGCAGCTGGTGGCGGGTGACGTCGCCGCCGTCGACCCGCTCGACCTTCAGCACGTCCGCGCCGAACCAGGCCAGCAGCTGGTCACAGGCCGGCCCGGCCTGCACCCCGGTGAAGTCGATGACCTTGATGCCGGCCAGCGGCAGGGACTCAGTCATGATCGTGTCTCCTCGTGTCGTTGTTCGTGTGCGCGAAGGGGTCAGCGGACGGGGGCGGTGATCGGCACCGCGCCGGCCAGAGGCTGAGGGTTGAGGTTGCCGATGTGGCCGCTTTCGACGCCGGCGGCCGGGTCGAGCACGCAGTCGATGAGCGCGGGCCGCCCGGAGGCGAGCGCCGCGCTCAGGGCCTGGGTGAGCTGGCCGGGGGTGGTGACGTGGTACCCGGTGCCGCCGAACGCCTCGATGATCCGTTCGTGGCGGGCGGCGGGGTCCAGCACGGTCGGGGCCGGCTCGCCGTTGGCGGCGCGGGCCGCGTCGCCGCGGTAGATCCCGCCGTTGTTCAAGATGACCACGGTGACGGGCAGCTTGTACCGGCAGATCGTCTCGACCTCCATGCCGGAGAACCCGAACGCGCTATCGCCCTCGACCGCCACCACCGGGCCGCCGGTCTCCACCGCCGCGGCGATCGCGTAACCCATCCCGATGCCCATCACCCCCCAGGTGCCGGAATCCAGCCGGTGCCGCGGCACCTGCATACCGATCACGTCGCGGGTCACGTCCAGGGCGTTAGCGCCCTCGTTGACCAGGTAGACATCCGGCCGGTGAGCCAGCACGTCGCGGATGGCGCGCAGCGCGTTGTAGAACCGCATCGGGGACGGGTCGGCGGCCAGCCGCTGGGCGAACGAGGCGGCGTTGCGGTCCTTGCGCGCGTCCAGCTCGGCCCGCCACCGGGCCGGCGCGGTGATCTGGCCTGGCTTGGCCCGGTCGTTCAGCGCGGTCATGACCGAGCCGATATCGCCGGCCAGCGGCGCGGCGACCGGCTGGTTGCTGTCCAGCTCGGCCGCGTCGATGTCGGCCTGGATGAACGCCGCGGACGGTGACCACTCCGGCGCCTCCCCCTGGCCGAGCAGCCAGTTCAGCCGCGCGCCGACCAGCATCACCACGTCCGCCTGGCCCAGGGCCAGCGACCGGGCCGCCGCGGCCGACTGCGGGTGGTCATCGGGCAGCAGCCCCTTGGCCATCGACATCGGCAAGAACGGGATCCCGGTGCCCTCGACGAACGCCCGGACCTGCTCGTCGGCCTGCGCGTAGGCGGCGCCCTTGCCCAGTACGATCAGCGGCCGCTCGGCGGCGGCGAGCAGGCCGATGGCCCGGTCTACGGCCTCGGGCGCGGGCAGCTGGGCCGGCGCCGGGTCAGCGACCCGCCACACCGTCCGCGCCGCCGCCGCAGCGTCCATCACCTGACCGAGGACCTCGCCGGGAATGTCGAGGTAGACGCCGCCGGGCCGGCCAGACACGGCGGTGCGGACCGCCCGGGCCACGCCCAGCCCGATGTCCTGCACCCGGTCGATGCGGTAGGCGGCCTTGGCGAACGGCTTGGCCGCCGCCATCTGGTCCAGCTCCTCGTACTCCCCGCGCTGCAGGTCGACCAGGTGACGCTGGCTGGACCCGGAGATCTGGATCATCGGGAAGCAGTTGGTGGTCGCCGCGGCCAGCGCGGGCAGCCCGTTCAGGAACCCCGGCGCGGAGACGGTCAGGCAGATGCCCGGCCGCCTGGTCAAGAACCCCGCCGCGGCCGCCGCGTTCCCGGCGCTGTCCTCGCGCCGGAACCCGATATACCGGATCCCCGACGCCTGCGCCAGCCGCGCCAGGTCCGTCACCGGGATCCCGACGACCCCGTACATGGTCCGCACCCCGTTGAACTTCAACGCGTCGACCATCACGTGAAATCCGTCGGTCTGCTGGACACCGGCGTCAGCGGCCGGCGTCTCGGTCGTGCTCGTGCTCATCGTGAAAGCTCCATTCGGCTAGATCATGGACCGGAATACCCGGGCGGGAGGCGGCGGCCGAGCGGCCGGGGAAGGGTCTGGTTCCGGGGCTGTTTCGAGTCTCACCGCCGACTTGGTGAGCCGGCCTCACGTGGTTCTGATGATTTGCGTCGTCGCCGCTTATCGCGCCGCCAGCTGCGCCTCAAGATCCTGACCGGCGCCCCGGCCAGCGGCCGATGATCACGGCGCCGAGGCAGGCGGCGGCGCCGAGGGCGAGGGCGTACCGTGGCCCGGCGGCATCCGACAGCGCGCCGATCACCGGCGAGCCGATCGGCGTGCTGCCGACCAGGGCCATCGACCACAAGGCGGTCACCCGGCCGCGGTAAGCCGGGTCGGAGGCGAGCTGGATGGTGGCGTTGCCCGTGGTCAGGAACACGACGCTGGCCACGCCGACCAGCAGGCACGCGGCAATTGCGGTCGGCAGGGTGGGAGCGGCCGCGACCAGGCCGACGGCGACCGCGTAACCGAGCGCGGCCCGGGTGAGCCGCGCTACGCCGGTCCGGGCTGACCGGGCGGCGTACAGGCCGCCCGCGACGGCCCCTGCGCCCAGCGCGCCGAGCAGCCAGCTGTAGGTCGTGGCCGTGCCGTGGAACGTCCTCTCGGCCAGCAGCGGCAGGCTCACCTCGAACTCGAAGGTGAAGGTGCCGACCAGCGCCATCATCGCTAGCGGGCGGATGATCGCCGGCACGCTTGTGGCGTAGCGCAGGCCCGCGCGCAGCTGCCCGCGGCCGCGCGGCAGCGGCGGGACCCGGTGCAGGCGCCGGGCATCCAGGGCCAGCAGCGAGATGATGACGAAGCAGAAGCTGGCGGCGTTGACCACGAAGCACCAGCCGATGCCGATCGTGGCGACCAGGATCGCCGCGATGGTCGGCCCGATGACCCGGGCGACGTTCACCATAGTGCTGTTCAGCGTCACCGCGTCGCGGACCAGATCCCGGCCGACCACCTCCTGGACGAATGCCTGTCGCGCCGGGTTGTCCACGGCGCTGAAGACGCCGAAGGCCACCCCGAGGCCGAAGACCTGCCACAGCCGGATGTGCCCGGTCAGCACGGCCACGCCGAGGACGGCCGAGACCAGGCCGAGGCCGGTTTGGGTGCCCAGCAGCACGCGTCGCTTGGGGTAGCGGTCTACCAGCAGCCCCGCATACGGCGAGAGCAGCAGGACCGGCGCGTACCGGGCCGCGGTGGTCAGCCCCAGGATGGTGCCGGAATGCGTCAGCCGCAGCACCAGAAGGGCCTGAGCGACCGTCTCCACCCAGGTGCCGATCAGGCTGAGCGACTGCCCGGAGACGTACCGGCGGAAGTTCGGCACCGTCAGCGCGGCGAACATCGCCTGGCGCGCCGGGCGCTTTCCGGGAGTGGCCGGGCCTGGGTCCGAGTGCTGGGTCCTCAAAACGGTCATCGCAAGGTCGGAGTCGGTGGGTTTGGTGATGCGAGCGGGTGGCCGGGGGAACGGCTCGATCCCGGGCTCTTCCTAGCCTCACCGCCGGCTTGGTGAGCCGGCCTCGCGTAGTTTTGGTGATTTGCCGAAGACCCAGGCCGAAATCATCTAGGCCATGTGAGGCCGGCTCACCAAGCGGGGATCGAGGCTTAGGAGCCGAATCGTCAAGGAGCCGGAGTCCAGCTGAAGGAGATCCGCCGTGACACACAGTCCGATGATCGGTCCTGCGCAGGCCGCGGTCGGCCGTACGCGCGGCGGCGGGCCGCAGGACCGGGTGCTGTCGATTCTGGCCGTGGACCACCGGGTCAGCCTGGAGCGTGAGCTGTACGGCCTGACCGCGCCGCCCACGCCCGCCCAGGCGGCTCGGATCAGCGCCGACAAGCTGCTGGTCTACCAAGCGCTGCTGGACGCGGCCGGGCGACTTCCCGCTGGCCTCCAGCCGGGCATCCTGGTCGACGAGCATTACGGCGCCAGCGTGGCCGAGCTTGCGGGCCGCACGGCGGGCGCGGTCAGCCTGTACATGCCCGTCGAGGCCAGCGGACAGGACTGGTTGGAGTTCGCCTACGGCCAGGACTGGCAGCAGCACGCCGGGTTCTTCGCCGCCGAGCACGCCAAGGTGCTGGTTCGGGACAACCCCGGCCTGGACCCGGCCTACCGCGAGCGGCAGGCACGACGGCTGGCCCAGGTGTCGGCGTGGGCCGCGGCGGCGGGCCGGTCCCTGACCATCCAGCTGCTAGTGCCGGCCACCGGCGCGGACCAGGACGTGACCGCCGGCAGCGCCAACCGGTACGACCACGAGCTGCGGCCCGGCTACACGCTGACGGTCATGAAATACCTGCAAGACCGCGGTGTGGACCCGGCCATCTGGCAGGTCGAGGGCCTGGACCGGCACGACGACGCGGTCGCGGTGGCCGCGGCGGCCCAGCGCGGCGAGCGGCAGGCCCAGTGCGTCGTGCTGGGCCGGCCCGCCCCGCACGACAAGCTGGAGCACCGGCTGCAGGTCGCCGCGCCGGTACCCGGCTGGGTGGGGTTCGCGATCGGCCGCGGCATCTGGCAGGCCCCCCTGCACGCGCACCTGCACCATCTCTGCACCGCCGGAGAAGCCCGGCGCCGCATCGCAGACACCTACCTGGATTACGCCTGCTACTACCTCAGGGCCCGGGAGGGCACGCTGACCGAGCCCGAGTCGGCACTGTGATGGCCGCCACCCTGACTGAACTGCTGCACGAGTCCGCGAACACGGGCCCGGACCGGGTCGCCGTCAGCGACATCGTTGGCGACCGGGCGATCAGCTACCGGGAGCTCGGCGTTCTTGTCGGTGATCTTGCTGCTGAGCTGAGCCGGCGAGGAGTGGGTCAGGGCGACCGTGTCGCCATCGTCTCGGATACCTGCATCGAGTTCGTGCTCGCGCTGTTCGCGGTGGTCATGGTGGGGGGGTGCGCCGCTCCGCTGAACCCGCAGCTGGCGGCACAGCAGCTCAGCTCCAGGCTGGACCAGGTCCAGGCGCGGTCGGTGATCGTTCCGGCACACCTGTACGACGATTTCGGCGCTCATGACGCGGTGGCACGCCCGGCCTGGAAGCTGGCTGTGATGCCGGGTCAGGACCGCCGGTTGGGTGTTGCGGTCACCGGCGCGCCGCTGCCTGCCCACGGCGGCGGACCCGCACCGGCAGGTGAGCCCGATCCGCCGCGCGGCGGCGATGTCGCGATCGTCATGCTGACCTCCGGCACGACGGCGGCACCGAAGGTCGTGCCGCTGACGCACGCCAACCTGCTCGCGTCGATCAGCGGGATCCGCGGCATCTACCGGCTGACCCCGGATGACGCGACGCTGCTGGTAATGCCCCTGTTCCACGGCCACGGGCTGATCGCCGGCCTGCTCGCCACGCTGGCCAGCGGCGGGGCCGCGTACCTACCCTCGGGCGGCCGGTTCCACGCCAGCCGGTTCTGGCCCGAGATGGCCACCGCACGGGCGACGTGGTACACCGCCGTCCCGACCATCCATCAGATCCTGCTGGCCCGGGCCAGCAGCGACTACCCGGAAGGCGGCTACCCGGGCCTGCGGTTCGTGCGCAGCTGCAGCGCGGCGCTGGCCCCCGCGATCCTGCGGGATCTCCAAACCGCGTTTTCCGCTCCCGTCCTGCAGGCGTACGGCATGACCGAGACCGCGCACCAGGTCGCCTCCAACCCCCTCCCCGGCGACGGCCCGGACAAGCCGGCCTCGGTCGGGATCGCGACCGGCATGGAGATACAGGTCACCCGGCCCGACGGACGGCCGGCCGCGGCCGGCGAGACCGGTGAGGTCTGGATCCGCGGCGCGGCAGTAACCGCCGGCTACCTCGACAATCCGCAAGCCACCGCCGAGAGCTTCACCGACGGCTGGTTCCACAGCGGGGACGTCGGTCACCAGGACGCCGACAGCTACCTGTTCCTGACCGGGCGCATCAAGGAGATCATCAACCGGGGCGGAGAGAAGATCTCACCGGCCGCCGTCGACGAGGTCCTGCAGTCCTATCCCGATGTCGAGGACGCCCTGTCGTTCGGCGTCCCGGACGACAAGTACGGAGAAGAGATCTACGCCGCCGTCGTCCTGCGGCCCGGACACGCAGTGACCGAATACGAACTCGCCGACTACGCCCGCACCCGGCTGGCCGCCTTCGAGGTACCGAAGCGGATCTTCTTCCTGACCGATCTCCCCCGCACCGAAAAGGGAACCGATGACCGGCGGAAACTGGCGGCGCTACTCGGGCCGAAGGTGAGGGTGCCTCCCTCGGTCAGCGGCTAGCGAGACGGAGAAGCGGACAGGTCGCAAGCCGCCTGGGCTCCCCGGGAAGGCACTCCGGCCCGCTGGTAGTCGGCGGTCACGGTCGGCTTCCTAGTTCCCGCGGCTCTGCGCGGCGGCGGCCACCGGCTGCCACTTTCGCCAGGTCGCCAGCCGGGACTCGCGGGCCTGGCCTGCGATCGCCGGGTGGTGGCATCCGGCGGACACGGCGTGCGCGGCGGCCACCGTGCGGCGGCGGGATGCACCAACCCTGGCGCTAGGTCTGGTGAGCCGGCATCACGTGAACCTGATGATCTGCCGCCGGTGCTGGCCGTCAACCGCGAGCTGGGGCGGGCCGTTTGCCGTTTGGCGATGGCGGGGCCGAACCGGGCAGGTGCCAGCGGTAGGGCGCGGCGAGGCGGTCCAGCGCGGGCTGGGGTCCCCAAGAGCCGGGAGCGTACGTCTGCACCGGAGGCGGGCTGTCCAGCAGCGGGGCGGAGATCTCCCAGAGGCGTTCGACCGCGCCGGCGCTGGTGAACAGGGACTGGTCGCCGACCATGGCGTCGAGCAGGAGCCGCTCGTAGCCGTCCAGGCCGCAGGCGGCGCAGAACGAGTCGCCGTACCGGAAGGTCATCTGCGCCGGGCCGAGCCGCATCGCGGCGCCGGGTTGCTTGGCCAGGAACCCAGCGGTGATGGAACCGGGGTCGGCGAAGTCGATGGTGATCTCGTTACGCCGCCCGTCCGGGGTGCCAGCGGCGTCGACCGGGAACATGCGCAACGGCGGCTCGCGGAACCCCAGCGTCACCAGCTGGCGGCTGGCGGCCATCTGCTTGCCGGACCGCAGCAAGAACGGCACCCCGGCCCACCGCCAGTTGTCGATCTCGGCCCGCACCGCCGCGAGGGTTTCGGTCTGCGAGCCCGGTTCTACGCCGGGCTCGCCGGCGTAGCCCGTGTACTGGGCCCGCACCACGTGGGCTACGTCGATCGGCTGGACCGCGTCGAAGACCTTGCCGGTCTCCTGCCGCAGGTGCCTGGCGTCGAAGGAGGTGGGCGGTTCCATGGCCACGAACCCCAGGACCTGGAACAGGTGAGTGACGATCATGTCCCGGTACGCGCCGGTGTGGTCGTAGAAGTCCGCACGCCCCTCGATGGACAGCGTCTCGGGCACGTCGATCTGCACGTAGGCGATGTGCTGACGGTTCCAGACCGGCTCAAACAGGCCGTTGGCGAACCGGAAGGCCAAGATGTTATCGACGGACTCCTTGCCCAGGAAGTGGTCGATCCGGAAGATCTGTGCCTCGTCGAAGGTGGCGTGCACGGTCTGGTTCAGCGCGCGGGCCGAGGCCAGGTCGGTTCCGAACGGCTTCTCGATGATGAGCCGGGACCCGGGCGCCAGGCCTGCGTCACCGAGCAGCCGCACCGTGGGCTCGAAGGCCAGTGGCGGGATGGCGAGGTGGAACAGCCGCCTCGGCGTGCCGCCGATCTGCCGTTCGGCCCGCTCGATGGCCGCGGTCAGCGAGGCTGTCCGGCCAGGCTCTGCGCTCGCGAAGGAGAGCCTGCGCCCGAACGCCTGCCAGGCCTCGCCCGCGGGCGTGCCGGTCCCGAATTCGGCGACCGCCTGACGGGCGAATTGGCCGAACTGCTCATCGGTCAGGCCCCTGCGGGCCGAGCCGATGATCTGGTACCTGTCCGGCATCAAGCCGGCCGCGGCCAGCCGGAACAGGCCCGGCAGCAGCCTGCGCCGGGCCAGGTCGCCGGTCGCGCCGAACAGCACGATGACGTGGTTATCCGGGCGCGCCGCCGAAAGGGTGCGGGTGCCTGCCACCGCGAGCGTCTGCATCTCGTCCTCCGTATGGATCGGCTTCTCTGCTGCCCTGACGGCCCCCGCGCGCCGGGACGGCAGCCGGGAGCACCGCGGTCCGTTCGGTAGGAATGTTCTTATTCCGAACGGGCGGTGGTGCGCGCCCACAGCCTGGGCATGACCGAGCCTTCCCGCCGCCTTGGTGAGCCGGCGTCACATGGTCCTGGTGATTTGCCGGACACCCCAGGCGCGTCGGGCGCTGGCGGCGGCGCTGCGAATCATCTGAACGTAGTGATGCCCGATCACCAAACCGGGCGTGAGGCTTAGCGCAACCGACGGACCGGGGTCAACGTTGAGCCGGCGCTCCGTGACCGCCAGCCCCGTCCGCCCACGCCGCCGGTAGCCATAGGAGGAGCCATGACACAAGGGCCGGCCCACCCGGGCGCGCTGCCTGCCGGCCGGGGCCGGCGCCTCGGCTTTACGCTCGCCGCGGTGGTACTGACCGCGATGATGCTCGGCGGCACGCTGCCCATCCCGCTGTACGTGCTGTACGAACCCAAGATGGGCTTCGGCCCGCAAGGGGTCACCGTGGTCTTCGCCGCCTACGTCGTCGGGACGCTCGTTGCCCTGCTGGGCTTCGGTGATCTCAGCGACCATGTCGGGCGCAAGAAGGTGCTGGGCATCGCGATCGCAGCCGCGGCGGTGAGCACGGCGATCTTCCTGTCAGCGACCTCGACCGGCGAACTGATCGCGGCCCGGCTGATCAGCGGGCTGGCGGCGGGGTTTGCGACCGGGACCGTCACCGCTGCGCTCGCCGAACTGCATCCGCGGGCGGACCGGCGGCGCGCGGCCGTGGTGGCCTCGGGCGCCAACCTGACCGGGCTGGGGCTGGGGCCGCTGGTGGCCGGCCTGTTCGCCCAGTACCTGCCGGACCCCACGCACACGGTGTTCTGGGCCTATCTCGGCGTGCTCGCGCTCGTGCTCGCCGCGCTGCCGGCGATCCCGGAGACCGTCCTGGATCCCGACCGGGCGTTCCGGCTACGGCTGCGGATAGGCGTCCCGGCGGGCATGCGCATGGTGATGCTCGGGGCAGGCCTCGGTGTTTTCGCTGCGTTCACCCTGCTCGGGCTGTTCAGCAGCCTGATGCCCAACTTCGTCCGCGGTGTCCTCGGCATTACCAACCTGGCCGTGATCGGGGCAACCGCGTTCCTGATCTTCCTGACCGCGGCGATCAGCCAGGCCGCCTCGGCGGGACTGACGAGCCGCCGCTCGGTGCGCGCCGGCCTGCCGCTGCTGCTGGCCGGGCTGGCCGCCCTGGAAGCATCCCTGTTCGCCAAGGCGACCTGGCTATTCCT
>JASIGD010000535.1 GCA_030045295.1 Streptosporangiaceae bacterium | reverse complement strand
CCGACCGGTGCTTCTTGATCCGGGAGGGCAAGGTAGCGCTGGAGATCGCCGCCGCGGGCCGCGGGCCTATCATCGTGCAGACCCTCGCAGCCGGCGACGTGGCCGGGTTCTCCTGGCTGCTGGAGCCGCACCAGTGGCAGTTCGATGGCCGGGCTGTCGAGCCGGTGCGCGCCATCGCCCTGGACGGGATCTGCCTGCGCGGAAAGTGTGTCAACGACCCGCGGCTGGGATTCGAACTCACCCAGCTGTTCGCCCGCCTGGCCATCCAGCGGCTGCAGGCCACACGGCTCCAGCTGCTGGACGTGTACGGGAACGCCCATGCATCCGCTGTCTGAACCTTCGGCGGCCAGCCCGTGGACCGAGCCGGCCTCTTGGCGAGTGACCGCCACGCGGCGGGAATCAGACGACACGGTCACCCTGGAGCTCGAACCGCCGGCAGGGCAGGTGTTCGCCTTCCGGGCCGGCCAGTTCAACATGCTCGGCGCGTTCGGCACCGGCGAGGTGCCGATCTCAATCAGCGGCGACCCGGCCACGGGCGGCCCGGTGCTGCACACGATCCGCGACGTCGGGATGGCCACCCACGCGCTGTGCTCCCTGGAGCCGGGGGACCGCGTCGGCGTGCGCGGGCCTTACGGCACCTGCTGGCCGCTGGAACAGGCTGAGGGCGCCGACGTGGTGGTCATCGCCGGCGGCATAGGGCTGCCCCCGGTGCGCCCTGCGGTGTACCACCTTCTCGCGCACCGTGACCGCTACCGCCGGGTGGTCTTGCTTTACGGCGCCCGTACGCCCGCCGACCTGCTGTTCACCGGCGAGCTGACCCGCTGGCGCAGCCGGTTCGACCTTGACGTGCAGGTCACCGTGGACACCGCGGCCGGCGGCTGGCGAGGCGACGTCGGAGTCGTGCCCGATCTGATCGCCACCGCGCGGTTCGATCCGGCGACGGCGACGGCGTTCATGGTCGGCCCGGAGATCATGATGCGGTTCACCATCCGGGCGCTCCAGACTGCCGGCGTGCCCGATGACCGGATCTTCTTGTCGATGGAACGCAATATGCAGTGCGCCGTCGCCATGTGCGGACACTGCCAGCTGGGCCCCTTCCTGATGTGCCGCGACGGCCCGGTCTTCTGCCACCGGCGGCTGGCGCCGTGGCTGAACCTTCGGGAGGCGTGATGAGCAATGCAGATGGCGCGCGGCCGAGTCCGCGCAGGCCGACGCTCGCGGTATGGAAGTTCTCCTCCTGCGATGGCTGCCAGCTCACCCTGCTGAACTGCGAGGACGAGCTGCTGCAGGTGGCCGAGTCGGTCCAGATCGCGTCTTTTCCCGAGGCATCCCGAGAGGTGATCTCCGGCCCGTATGACCTGTCACTGGTCGAGGGCTCGATCACCACTGCGGCCGACGCGCAGCGGATCCGCGAGGTCCGCGAGGCATCGCGGTTCCTGGTCACCATCGGCGCGTGCGCCACCGCCGGGGGCATCCAGGCGCTGCGGAACTTCGGCGACGTGGAGGAGTTCAGCCGTCTGGTGTATGCCCGCCCGGATTACATCGCCACGCTGGCGACTTCCACCGCGATCGCCGATCACGTGCGCGTCGACTTCGAGCTCCGGGGCTGCCCGATCGACCGCCGGCAGCTACTGGACGTGGTGGCGGCGTTCCTGCGCGGCCGGCGGCCCAACGTCCGCGGGCACAGCGTGTGCATCGAGTGCAAGCGGGCCGGGATCACCTGTGTCATGGTGGCGCACGGCACGCCCTGCCTCGGCCCGGTCACGCACGCCGGGTGCGGCGCACTGTGTCCGTCATACGCACGCGGCTGCTACGGCTGCTTCGGGCCGATGGAAGCGCCGAACACCGCCGCGCTGGCGGCCTGGTGGCACAGGCTCGGTGTCGACCATCCCGACCTGGCCCGGGTATTCCGCACCTTCAACGCCAACGCCGCCCCGTTCCGCGAGGAGGCCGAAGCGCATGACCCACGGTAAGACCCCTCGTAGCCGGTCAGTCACCGTGACGGCCCTGGCCAGGGTCGAGGGCGAAGGCGGCCTGGAAGTTGTCGTCCGCGACGGGCAGGTCACCGAGACGCGGCTCGACATCTACGAACCACCCCGGTTCTTCGAAGCACTGCTGCGCGGGCGGCGGTACACCGAGCCGCCGGATATCACCGCGCGGATCTGCGGCATCTGCCCGATTGCCTACCAGATGAGCGGGTGCCAGGCCGTCGAAGACGCCTGCGGCGCGCAGGTCCCGGAGCCGATCGCCGCCCTGCGGCGCCTCATCTACTGCGGCGAGTGGATCGAAAGCCATACGCTGCACATCTACCTGCTGCACGCCCCGGACTTCCTCGGCTACGAAAGCGGCCTGCACATGGCCCGCGAGCGGCCTGAGCTGCTGAAGCGGGGGCTGCGGCTCAAGAAGGCCGGCAACCGGCTGATCGAGGTCATCGGCGGCCGGTCCGTCCACCCCGTCAACGTCCGCCTCGGCGGCTTCTACCGGGTACCGGCACCGAGCGAGCTGCGCGCCCTCACCGGACAGCTGGAGCAGGCCCGTGAGGATGCCCTGGACACCGTCCGCTGGGTGGCCGCCTTCCCGTTTCCCGAGTTCGACCACGACTACACCTTCGTCTCGCTCCGTCACCCCACCGAGTACCCGATCACGCGAGGACGCATCGTCTCCAGCCAGGGCCTGGACATCACCGTCCGCGACTACGACGAAAACTTCACCGAATTCCAGGTCCCGCACTCCACCGCCTTGCACTCACAGCTGGCCGATGGCGGAACGTACCTGGTCGGGCCCATGGCCCGGTACAGCCTGAACTCCGACCGCCTGTCCGGTCCGGCAGCCGACGCGGCGCGGGCCGCCGGGCTCGGGCCCGCATGCACCAACCCGTTCCGCAGCATCATCGTCCGTGCCGTCGAGGTCCTCTACGCCTGCGACGAGGCACTCCGGCTGATCGGCGGCTACGAGCCGCCCGATCCCCCGTATATCGACGTCCCGCCGCACGGTGCCGCCGGATACGGCTGCACCGAGGCGCCGCGCGGCCTGCTGTACAACCGCTATCAGATCAACGCCGACGGCACCATCGCCGACGCGAAGATCGTCCCGCCCACCTCGCAGAACCAGCGGATCATCGAAGCCGATCTCCGCGCCTTCGTCGCCGACCGGCTCGAGCTTCCGCACGAGCAGCTCACCTGGCAATGCGAACAGGCCGTACGCAGCTACGACCCGTGCATCTCCTGCGCCGCCCACTTCCTCGACCTGCGCGTCCAGCGAACGTAACGAGCAAGCAAGGCGTCGCCTGCAGCCCAGCGGACCGCACGAAAGATACAGAAACTCCCGCCCGTACCCTGCGTATCGGGCGGTCGTAAGTTCAATGCCCGGCCACAACTCCGCGATCCCTTGTTGTCTGCGCCTCAAGTTCCAAGACGCGGGCGGGGACCTTTCGAGCCGGAACGTGCCAGGCAAACCGGGTCCTTGAACGAGTCGGCCGGCCCGCGACCTGACCGCGCTGCAACCAAGAATCGGTGAGCTGACCGACGTGGCTTGGCCACACCATAACGGTGGTGCCGACTGAGGCATCCTTCCGGTGCCGCCGCGCGGCGCGGCCATGAGCCGATCTCCGCTTGGGCGGGGATCTTACAACCTGCCTGCTCGCGGCTGAAGGGCCGATGGTCCCGCGATCGTGTACCCATCGACGCTAGCCGCCGGCGGCCTGGCCGACCCAAAATGAAGAGGCACCTTTGAGGAGGAAGCTCAGATGACGACCAGAGTGGGAATCAACGGGTTCGGACGGATCGGGCGGGCGTTCACGCGGCTGGCGCTGGAGCGGGCCGACCTGGAGGTGGTGGCGGTCAATGACATCACCGACGCGCGGACGCTGGCGCACCTGCTCGCGTTCGACTCCACCTACGGCCGGCTCGGCCGGGCCGTGGAGCACGACGCCGGTTCGCTGACGGTGGCGGGAACCCGCATTGCGGTGCTGTCCGAGCGGGACCCGGCGCGGATCGACTGGGGCGAGCTGGGCGCGGAGGTGGTGGTCGAGTCGACCGGCAAGTTCCGCAGCCGGGACGGCGCGGCGGTGCACCTGAAGGGCGGCGCGCGGAAGGTGCTGATCTCGGCTCCGGGCCAGGGCGTGGACCTGACCGTGGTCCCCGGGGTCAACGATAGCGGCTATGACCCGGCCCGGCATGACGTGATCTCCGCCGCGTCCTGCACCACCAACTGCGTGGCCCCGATGGTCAAGGTGCTGCACGACGCGTTCGGTGTGGCCCGCGGGTTCATGACCACGGTGCACGCCTACACCGGGGACCAGATGCTGCTGGACGGGCCGCACAAGGACCTGCGGCGGGCCCGGTCCGCGGCGGTCAGCATCGTGCCCACCAGCACCGGCGCGGCCCGCGCCACCGGCGAAGTCATCCCCGCCCTGGCCGGGAAGCTGGACGGGGTCGCCGTCCGCGTCCCGGTCGAGGACGGGTCGCTGACCGACCTGGCCGTCGTGCTCCGCCGCGACGTCACCGCCGAGGCCATCAACCAAGCGTTCGCCGCCGCCGCGGCCGGCCCGCTGGCCGGCATCATCCGGTACAGCACCGACCCGATCGTCTCCCGCGACATCATCGGCGACCCCGCCTCATGCGTATTCGACTCCGCGCTGACCCAGGCCTCCGGGACCCTGGCCAAGGTATTCGGCTGGTACGACAACGAATGGGGATACACCTGCCGACTCGCCGACCTGGCCACCCTGGTCGGCCAGCAGCTCTAACCGGCCCTCTCAGCTGATCAGCTGTAACGGCCCGTTCTTCCCACCCGGTGCCATGGCGCGACAGACTGAGGGCATGCTCGCCGTCGAAGAAAGGGACCCGGCCGATGACCCATCCGCCGCGTGACCTGACGCCGCTGCCGGACCTGCTGCACGGCGCCGCGCTGGCCGGCCCGCTGCGGACGCGCACGCCGGTCTACGGTGACCTGCTCCCGCCGTGCAACGCGGGCTGCCCGGCCGGGGAGAATATCCAGGCCTGGCTGGCCAGCAGCCGGGCGGGCGAGCCTGAGCGGGCCTGGCGGCAGCTGACCGCCGACAATCCCTTCCCGGCCATCCACGGCCGGGTCTGTTATCACCCATGTGAGGGCGCCTGCAACCGGGCCGAGCTCGACAGCTCGGTCTCGATCCATTCGGTTGAGCGGTTCCTCGGCGATCTGGCCCTTGACCGCGGGTGGCGGTTCGATCCCCCGCCGGCCGGCACGGGTAAGCGGGTACTCGTCATCGGGGCCGGCCCGAGTGGCCTGTCGGCGGCCTATCACCTGGCGCGCCGGGGACACGAGGTCGAGATCCGTGACGCCGGCGCCGAACCGGGCGGGATGATGCGCTACGGCATCCCCGCGTACCGTCTGCCCCGGGATGTGCTGGCGGGTGAGCTGGCCAGGATCGAGGCGCTCGGCGTGCGGACGACCTGCGGCCACCGGGTCACCGACCTGGCCGCCGAGCAAGCCACGGGCGGGTTCGACGCGGTGTTCGTCGCGGTCGGCGCGCACCTGTCCAAGCATGTCGATATCCCGGCCAGGGACGCGGGCAAGATCATCGATGCGGTGCCGTTCCTGCGGGACGTGGCCTCCGGCGCCCGCCCGGTGATCGGCCGCCGGGTCGCGGTGTACGGCGGCGGCAACACCGCGATGGACGCGGCGCGGGTCGCGAGGCGGCTGGGTGCCCAGGACACGATGATCGTCTACCGGCGCACCCGGGCGCAGATGCCCGCGCACGAGGAAGAAGCCGCCGACGCCGAACGCGAGGGCGTGCGCATCAACTGGCTCCGCACCATCGCCGCCTTCGAAGGTCCCGAGCTGACCGTCGAGGTGATGGAGCTGGATGAGGAGGGGCGGCCACACCCGACCGGCCGGCTGGAGACACTCGCCGCCGACACCGTCATCATGGCCGTGGGACAGGACGCCGATACCGGGTTCCTGCGGCAGGTCCCCGACGTTGAATTCAAGCCGGACGGGACCGTCGTGGTGTCACCGTCGATGATGACGGGCAGGCCTGGCGTGTTCGCCGGCGGGGACATGGTGCCGTCCGAGCGGACGGTCACGGTGGGCGTCGGGCACGGGAAGAAGGCCGCGCGGTTCATCGACGCCTACCTCCGCGGCGATGAGGGCGTCACGCCGGCCAAGAATGATCTGGCCGCCTTCGACCTGCTGCGCCCGTGGTACTTCTCTGACGCCGAACGGCGCCGCCAGCCCGAGATCGAGCCCGCTGGGCGTGTCGCCGATTTCACCGAGGTGGTCGGCGGCCTGTCCGCGGACCAGGCCGCGTACGAGGCAGGCCGCTGCTTGTCGTGCGGCAACTGCTTCGAGTGCGACGGCTGCTTCGGCTCCTGCCCGGAAGACGCGATCATCAAGATCCGCCCCAGCCGCCCGGCAGGCCACGAGCACGGGACGGACTACGCCTACGTGTTCGACTATGACCGGTGCACGGGCTGCGGGATCTGTTACGAGCAGTGCCCGGTACACGCCATCGAGATGATCCCGGAGAAGCCGTGATGCGCGTCACCGTCGACGGCAATGAGGCAGCGGCCTCGGCCGCCTACCGGCTCAACGAGGTGTGCTGCATCTACCCGATCACGCCGTCCTCCCCTATGGCGGAGCTGGCCGATGAATGGTCCAGCCAGGGACGGCAGAACGTGTGGGGCAGCATACCGGCCGTGGTCGAGATGCAAAGCGAGGGCGGGGCCGCGGGCGCGCTGCACGGCGCCCTGCAGAGCGGGGCGCTGACCACGACGTTCACCGCCTCGCAGGGCCTGCTGCTGATGATCCCGAACATGTACAAGATCGCCGGGGAGCTGACCCCGGCGGTGTTCCAGGTGGCCGCGCGCTCGCTGGCCGCACAGGGCCTGTCCATCTTCGGCGATCACTCCGACGTGATGGCGGTCCGCCAGACCGGGTTCGCCATGCTCTGTTCGGCAAGCGTCCAGGAAGCGCACGACTTCGCGGTGATCGCCCAGGCCGCCACGCTGGCCACGCGGATCCCGTTCGTGCACTTCTTCGACGGGTTCCGCACCTCCCACGAGGTGAACACCGTCGAGCTCATCTCCGACGACCAGCTGCGGGCACTGGTGCCGGAGGAGCTGATCCGGGCCCACCGCGGCCGGGCGCTGTCACCGGAGCGTCCGGTCATCCGCGGCACCGCGCAGAACCCGGACGTGTACTTCCAGGCCAGGGAGACCGTCAACCCGTTCTACGCACGGGTTCCTGGCGCGGTCACTAACGCGATGGACGCCTTCGCCGCGGTGGCCGGCCGCCAGTACCGTATCGCCGAGTACGCCGGCGACCCGGAGGCCGACCGGGTGATCGTGGTCATGGGCTCTGGCGGCCAGACCGCGGCCGAGACCGCCGCCTACCTCGCCGGGCGCGGTGAGAAGGCCGGGGTCGTCCAGGTCCGGCTGTTCCGGCCCTTCCCCGCCGCGGCGGTCCTGGCCGCGATCCCGGCCAGCGCCCGGCGGGTGGCCGTGCTGGACCGGACCAAGGAGCCCGGCTCGCTGGGCGAGCCGTTGTTCCTCGACGTGCTCGCGGCGCTCGCGGAGGCACACGCCGCCGGAGACCGGTCCGTCATGCCGCTGGTGACCGGCGGCCGGTACGGGCTGTCGTCGAAGGAGTTCACGCCCGGCATGGTCGCCGGGATCTTCGCCGAGCTGGCCTCCGACCACCCCCGGCGGCGGTTCACGATCGGCATCACCGACGACGTGTCCGATACCAGCCTGCCCTATGACCCGGCGCTGGACATCGAGCCGGCCGGGACGGTGCGGGCGGTGTTCTTCGGGCTGGGCGCGGACGGGACCGTCGGTGCGAACAAGAACAGCGTCAAGATCATCGGCGCCGATCCGGCCCGGCACGCCCAGGCCTATTTCGTCTACGACTCCAAGAAGTCGGGTTCGGAGACGG
>JASIGD010000067.1 GCA_030045295.1 Streptosporangiaceae bacterium | reverse complement strand
CCGGGGCGAAGCCGGCGCCGCCGCGGCGTCGGCGCCGCTGCTGACCGTGTCCGGGCTGAGCGTCAGCTACGGCCGGGTCCGCGCCCTGGACGGCGTTAACCTGAGCGTGCGGACCGGTGAACTCGTCGCGCTGGCCGGGGAGAACGGCGCGGGCAAGACCAGCTTGGTGCGCTGCATCGCCGGCGACGTGGTGCCGGCCAACGGTGAGGTGTTCCTGGCCGGCAAGCGGGTACCGCCCGACCCGGCCGCGGCGGCCAAGCGCGGCATCGCGGTGGTCTGGCAGGACCTGGCGCTGTGCGACAACCTGGATATCGCCGCCAACGTGATGCTCGGCCGGGAGAAACCCTGGCTGCTGATGTCGGACACTCGCTTTCACATGACCGCCGCGTCACTGCTGGCCTCGCTGCGCATCCCGCTGACCGATACGACCCGCAGCGTCGGCACGCTGTCCGGCGGACAGCGGCAGCTGGTGGCGGTAGCGCGCGCCATGGGCGGCAAGCCGCGGCTGCTAGCGCTGGACGAGCCCACGTCCTCACTTGGCGTGAACGAAGCAGCTCAGGTCGAAGAGCTGATCATGGGCCTGCGGGCGCAAGGCACGACCATCTTGCTGGCCTGCCACGATATCGACCAGATGTTCCGGCTCGCCGACCGCATCGTGGTGCTTCGCCAGGGCCGGATCGTGGCGGACCTGCGGACGGCCGATGCGCACCCCGACGACGTGGTGGGGTTTATTTCGGGCCAGCAGGTCGACGCCTCCGCCCGCCACCAGATCACCCGGCTGCACGGGCTCACCGACCGGCTGGTGACCGCGGACCCGTCCTCGAGCCTGTCGCTGATCTTGTCCGCGCTGGGGTCGGCGCTCAGCAGCGAACGGCTGTGCATTCACCTGGTCACCGACAGGAGCCTCTGCTGCGCCGCGTCGCTGGGCTTCAAGCCCGGGCAGCTCGAACCGTGGGCCAGGCTGCCGTTCGGGCCGGCCGGCGGCCCGGTCGGCATGGCCGCGGCGGACGAACGGCCCTTCATGGCCGATAACGTCCGTACCGGTGCCTGGCGCAGCTTCCGCGATCTGGCCAAGACCGTCAACGTCGCCAGCTCATGGTCGGTCCCCGTGCTGGGGCCCAGTGGGCTCAGCGGCGTGATCACGGTGTTCCGCGCCGAGCACGGCGCGCCGCACCAGGACGAGCTCGCCCTGGTCACCGTCTACGCGGGTTACGCCGCCAGCGCCATCGAACGTGACCGGCTGCTTGACCAGGTAACCGCGAGAAACCGCGTGCTTGAGACGATTCGCGAGATGCTGGAGACGCTGGCCGGGCCCGTCCCGGTCGGTGAGGGACTTACCATCGCGGTCCAGTCGCTGCGCCGTGGCCTGCAAGCCGACGAGGTGGCACTGATCACCCAGCCGGCCGGCCAGCCGGCTCGCTGGCGTGCCTTCGCCGGGCCGCTTGGCCCCGACCCGGCCTCCGCCACCTCGTCCCTGCGCGACATGGCCGAGACCGCGCTGGCCAGCACGCTCCCGGACGGGGTCGCCAGGGAGTTGCGCAGCAGCCGCAGGCACCGTGGCCGGGCCGTCGCGTTCGTAGCGGCCGGCGGCCCGACGGTGCTCCTCGCCAGCTGGCGGCGGGTGCCGCTCACCAACCAGGAGACGGCGCTGATGGAGGATGCCGCGAACTCCCTCCGGCTGTCGCTCGAACGTGAGGAGGCAGCCCACGCTCACCAGGAGGCGGCGGCCCTGCGCCGGTCGCGGGAGCTGCAGCGCGGTTTCCTGTCCCGGCTGAGCCACGAGCTGCGGACCCCGCTGACGGCCATCAGAGGCTACGCGTCCAGCCTGCTGCAGACCGACGTGACCTGGGACCGCGATTCACAGCAGCGTTTCCTGGACCGGATCGCCGCGGAGTCCGCGCGCCTGGGCCGCCTGGTCGACGACCTGCTTGACTTCTCCGCGATCGAATCGGGCATCATGCGCCTGCAACGGGACTGGTGCGACATGCGGCTCGTCCTCGAGGCGGCGATCGCCTGCCTGCCCCCGGCCAGCGCGGCGATGGTCTCACTCGACTGCGATCTCGACCTGCCCGTCGTGTGGGGCGACCACGACCGGATGGAACAGGTCTTCGTGAACCTGCTGAACAACGCGTTCGCCCACAACCCACCGGGAACCCGGGTGCAGGTAACCGCGGAACGCGGTCCCGCGTCCGAGCCAGCCGGACCGGGGCGGCCAGCGCCCGCCGCACCCGCGGTGCCCGAGGTCGTGATCACAGTGCTGGATGACGGTATCGGCCTGCCGCCGGAGCTGGCCGCGTCGCCGTTCGAGCCTGCCCGCCGGCCGCGCCCGAGAGGCAGCAGCGCGCCGGGTAACGGATCGGACGGATCGGCCCGTGCCTCGGGCAACGGCACGCGCAACGGTTCCGGCCACGCGGAGAACAGCCGGGCAGGCCACCGCAAGAGCGCCGGCGCCGGGCTCGGGCTGTCCATCGCCAAGGGAATCGTGCACGCTCACGGCGGCCGGATCGAGCTGATCCCGCTGCATAAGGGCACCTGCTTCAGCGTGTACCTGCCCGTTGAGGCGGACATCCCCGGCGCGAGCCGGACGGTCGGTTCGCTCCGCGCCGCCACGGCCAGCGGCCCGGCCGGCCGGGAGGAAGCCGGCGAAAGGAGCGATGGTGACGGCGACGATGACTGAGGATGCGCGCAAGACCTGCGCCCTGGTCGTGGAGGACGATCCCAACATCGTGGACCTGATCCGGTCCAACCTCGCCGTGCGGGGCTTCGACACCATCGTGTCAGTCGATGGCCTGCGCGCCCTGCAGCTGCTCGAGACCGAGGATCCGGACATCGTGCTGCTTGACCTGATGCTGCCCGAGGCGGACGGTTTCGAGCTGTGCCGCCAGATCCGCGAGCGATCGTCGGTCGCGATCATCGTGGTCTCGGCCCGCGGCGGCGAGCGGGACAAGGTGACGGCCCTGCACATGGGTGCGGACGACTACATGACCAAGCCGTTCAGCATCGAGGAGCTGCTGGCCCGCATCACCGCCACGCTGCGCCGGACCCGGCCGGCCGCGCCGACCGAGCAGGCCCCTCCGGTCATCGTGGTCGGCGACATCGTCATCGACCTGGCCCTCCAGCAGGTCCGGCGGAACGGGCAGCCGGTGCACCTGACCCCGACCGAGTTCGCCCTGCTGCGTGAGCTTGCCGTCAACCGGGGCAAGCTGCTCACGCACGCCCACCTGCTGCGCCGGGTGTGGGGGCACGGCTACGAGACCGAGACCGAGTACCTGCGCGTGTACGTGCGGCGGCTGCGGGCCAAGCTTGAGGCGGAGGAGAGCGCGCCGCTCATCCTCACCCAGCCGCGGGCCGGCTACCGGCTGGCCCCCGAGCGCTGAATGGCGAATTCCGGCCGCCATCACGGCCTGGATAACGCCCTGATGACGAATATGGATCGGAAAGAGCACGGGGAGGTCACTATTCACAGTATCTTCACGGGATGGCCACGATGTTAAGGCCTCGTTAATTTTCGGCGTTCTATGGTCGTGCTTAAGACGCTTGGCCGTGATGCTCTCCAGGTCGGCAGCCAGTCCGCATGCCTGGGTGCGGCCGTTCCCTTTATGACGCGAGGTGGTTTCAATGATCCAAGTGGCCAGGAGAGGGGTCGTGCTAGCGGTAGCACTGGCCCTGTGCCTCGCCGCTGCGGCCTGCAGTAGCAGTAGCAGCCCTAGTTCCACGACAAGCCCGACCAGTACCAGCTCTCCGGTCTCGGTGTCGATCTCGATTACCAGCCTGAACCGGACCTTCTCCGCGATGACGGCGCTGAAGGCGCTGGCCGCCGTCGGCAAGGGAAACGTGGCCGCGATCCTCCCGGACACGGTTAGCTCGGCCCGGTACACCGAATTCGACGCGCCTTACCTGGAGCAGGCCCTGGCCTTGGCGGGCCTGTCGCCCTCCCAGTACTCCGTGGTGAACGCGCAAGGCAGTGACGCCACCGAGCTGGCGGACGCGCAGGAGGCCATCACCAAGGGCGCGAGCGTCCTGATCATGGACCCGCTGGACTCCGGCGTCGGAACCTCGATCGAGAACTACGCGAAGGCGCACGGAGTCAAAGTCATCGACTACGACCGGCTGACGCTCGGCGGCAGCCGCGCGTACTACGTCAGCTTCAACAACACCTACGTCGGCACGCTGCTCGGCAAGGGCCTGGTGTCCTGCATCGCCTCCGAGCACGTGGCCCACCCGAACGTGCTGGTCATGCGCGGCGCCCCGACCGACAACAACGCCACCCTGTTCGCCAACGGGTACAACGCGGTGCTCGCGCCGTACTTCGCCAACAAGACCTACGTCGATGTGGGCACGCCGGCCGGAACGTGGACACCGTCGGTCGCGGAGAGCGAGTTCCAGCAGGAGTTCACGGCGCACAAGAACATCAACGCCCTCCTGTCCCCGAACGACGAGAACGCCGCCCCGATCATCACCTACCTGCAGAGAGAGGGCATCAAGCCCAACACCTTCCCGGTGACCGGGCAGGACGCCACGCTGGTCGGGCTGCAGAACATCCTGTCCGGCTACCAGTGCGGCACCGTCTACAAGCCGATCTACATCGAGGCCCAGGCCGCCGTGGCGCTGGCCATGTACCTGCGCGCGGGCAAGACCCCGCCGTCCGCTCTGGTGAACGGCTCGGTCGAGGACACGGTGGAGCACGTGAGCGTGCCGTCGGTGCTGGGCACGCCGGAGTGGGTCACCACGGCCAACATGAACTCGACCGTCATCGCCGACGACTTCGTGCCGGCCCAGCAGCTCTGCGTCGGTTCCTACGCGGCAGCGTGCAAGTCCGCGGGGATATCGGTATGAGCCCAAGCTGGCTGAATGCCATGAGCACCAGCTGGCGCACAGTGAGGAGGCGCGCCCGGTGACCAACCCGAGCGCGGACGACGAAGCCCGGCCCGCCACCGCGGGCCGGGCTTCGGCTCCCGATCAGACCGCGCAGGCCGGCGAGGCCCAGGACGCGCCCGCCTCCGAGGCCGGCGCGTCCGGCGCGGCGGGTACCGCCGGCCACGAGAACCCCGCCGAGATTGCCGCCGAAGCCGAGCTCTCCGCGGCCCGAGCCGAGGACGCCGCCGCCGAAGCGGAATACGACGCCGCCCAGGCCGAGACCGCCGCCGCCCGGCCCGCCGCCGTCGACGGCAGCAGCAACGGCGACCAGCCGCTGCTGCGCCTGGTCGGCGTCGGTAAGAATTTCGGCCCGGTGCGCGCGCTTCTGGACGTCAACCTGGACGTCCCCGCCGGGCAGGTGACGGCGATCGTCGGTGATAACGGGGCGGGCAAGAGCACGCTGATCAAGACGATTTCCGGCATCTGGCAGCAGGATCACGGAGAGATCATCTGGATGGGCCGCCCGGTCCGCCTGCACGGCCCGAAGGACGCCTCCGATCTGGGCATCGCCACCGTTTACCAGGACCTGGCGCTTTGCGACAATCTAGACATCGTGCAGAACATGTTCCTCGGTCGCGAGCCGGTCAAGCACTGGCAGCTGGACGAAGTCGCCATGGAGCAGGACGCCAAGCGCACGCTGGCCGACCTGTCCGTGGTGACGATCCGCTCGGTCCGGCAGCCGGTGGGATCGCTGTCCGGCGGCCAGCGCCAGGCCGTCGCGGTGGCCAGAGCCGTGCTGCGCCAGGCCAGGCTGGTGATCCTGGACGAGCCCACCGCGGCGCTCGGCGTCACCCAGACCCGCGTCGTGCTCGACCTCATCAAGCGGCTGAAGAGCCAGGACATCGCGGTGATCGTCATCTCGCACAACCTGAACGACGTGTTCGCGGTGGCGGACCGGCTGGCCGTGCTGCGGCTGGGCCACCTGGTCGCGGTCGGCCCGAAGTCGAGATTCGACGCTGAGTCCGTCGTCGACCTGATGACCACGGGTACCTCCAAGCGCCTCGCCGCGGTTTCGGCCGAGCACTCATCAGGGGAGCTCCAGTGAGCACTGAAGTCCAGCACCCTTCGCCCGAAGCCGGCGAAGCCGACGACGTCGCCTCCGAGGCCGCGGCGGCCGCCGCGCCGGAGGTCATCGCCAATTCGTTCGGCGAGTACGTCAAGATCTGGTGGGCCCGGGTCCGCGGCGGCGAGAGCGGGGCCCTGCCGGTCGTGGCCGGCCTGGTCGTCATCGTCATCTACTTCCAGATCCGCAACTCCCTGTTCTTGTCCGCGGGCAACCTGGTCAACTTGATGACGCAGGCCTCGTGGATCGTGGTGCTGGGCATGGCCGAGGTGTTCGTGCTGCTGCTCGGCGAGATCGACCTGTCGATCGGGTATTCCTCGGTGATCGGAGCGGTGTTCACGTTGTGGCTGCTGCAGCCGCCGCATCCCGCCCCGTGGATCGTCGCGGTGGTGGTCGGCCTGGCCTTCACCTCCTTCTACAGCGGGATCCAGGGCCTGATCGTCACCCAGCTCCGGCTGCCGTCCTTCGTGGTCACGCTGGCCGGACTGCTGTTCGGCTCGGGCTTCCTGCTGTTCATCGTCAACGAGGCCGCGCCCAATTCCGGCGGGACGATCAGGCTGTACCCCGGTGTCATTTACGACATCGTGTCCGGCTCCATGAGCCCGGTGGCCGGCTGGATCGTCATGGCGGTCGCCGTGGTGCTGGCCGGAGCGCTGTTCGTGACGCGCGACAGACGCAGGCGGGCCAGCGGGCTGGCCGCGCCTCCCGCCAGCGTGACCTGGCTGAAAGTCGCCGCGATGGCGGTCGCGGGCGTGGTCGTCGTGCTCATCGCCAACACCAACCGCGGCGTCTCCGTCGTCGTGGTGCATGGCGTCCCGTACGTGGTGCTGCTGGTCCTGGTGGTCCTCGTCGTCTGGACCTGGCTGCTGGGCCGGACCCGTTTCGGCCGGTACGTCTACGCCATCGGCGGCAACGCCGAGGCGGCCCGGCGCGCCGGGATCAACCTGAGCCGGATCCGGGTCATCGCGTTCACGCTTTGCGGGCTGACCGCGGGCATCATGGGCATCATCTACGCCTCCTACCTCGGCTCGATCTCCTCCAACGTCGACGGCGGCCAGAACGTCCTGTACGCGGTGGCCGCCGCGGTCATCGGCGGTACCAGCCTGTTCGGCGGCCGGGGCAAGATGCTCGGCGCGGTCCTCGGCGGGGTCATCGTCGCCGTGATCTACAACGGCCTCGAGCTGCTCGGCCTCGGCGCCGCGGCCCAGGACATGTGGACCGCGGCCGTCCTGCTCGCCGCCGTCACGGTCGACACCACGGCCCGCCGCCGCGCGTCCTGAACCCGTAAACCCGCGCCGGTTACCGCCTGGTTCGCCTGCTCGCCGGGCGCGCCATGGCTAGGATCGTTGTGCCGACCGGCCGGTGGTGCATGATCTGGTGCTATGGGCAGCTATCCGTGGATGAACGACTTCCTCACCGACGCGCGGCTTACGCTGGCTCCGCCCCGGGGCGATAAGGAAGGCCTGCTCCCGCCGCTGCTGGTCGCGCTGACCTCGGTCACCGGGCTGGTCGACGCGTTCAGCTACCTGGTCCTCGGGCACGTCTTCGTAGCCAACATGACCGGCAACGTGGTCTTCTTCGCGTTCGCGCTGGCCGGCGTCAGCGGCTTCTCGATACCCGCCTCGCTCGTCGCCGTCGGCTGTTTCGCCCTCGGGGCGTCCGCCGCGGGCCGGCTGGGCCGGTCCCTGGCCGGCCGCCGCGAGCTGCTGCTCGGCGTCACCGCGGCGACCCAGGTGGCCCTGGTGGGCGCGGCGGTGATCATGGCGGCGCTGACCGCGCCCCCGGTACCCGCCGGCTTGCGGTACGCCCTGATCGTGGCGCTGGCCGCGACCATGGGCGCGCAGAACGCCACCGCCCGCAAGCTGGCCATCCCCGACCTGACCACGACCGTGCTGACGCTGACCATCACCGGGGTCGCCGCCGACCACGCCCTCGCGGGCGCGACCGGCGCCAGGGTCGCGCGCCGGCTGATCTCGGTGCTCGCGATGCTGCTGGGCGCGCTGGTCGGCGCCGTGCTCGTGCTGCACGTCCGCATCGTCTACCCGCTCGTGATCGCCCTGGTCATCTTGGTGGCGGTCGCCCTCGCCGGAGTCGCGCTGTCCAGGGACTCCGGATCTGCCCAGGCCGCGGTTTCGTAGGAGTGCCATGCGTCTTACTGTGCTGTCGTCCGACCAGATGACACCGGAGCAGGCCGGCCTGTACCGGGAAATCCTGAACGGCCCGCGCGGGCAGGGACCGCGCGCGGTCCTGCTCTCAACTGGCGCGGGCGGCCTGGCCGGCCCGTTCAACGCCATGTTGTACGCCCCGGAGGTCGGCCGCGCGCTGCAGGAACTCGGCGCGGCCATCAGGTTCCGGACTCAGCTGACCCCGCGTGTCCGGGAGATGGCGATCCTGGTCGTCGCGCAGGCCTGGAACAGCGAATACGAGCGGGATTCGCACGAGCCGATCGCGCGGGAGGCCGGGCTCAGCGATCATGAGATCGAAGCGCTCCGGGCCGGCGCCGATCCCGGGTTCGCCGATGAGCAGGAGCGGGTCGCGTACGCGGTGGTCCGCGCGCTGACCGGGCCGGCCGACCTGGACGACCAGGAGTACGCCGCCGCGGTCGCGGCGCTCGGCGAGCAGGCTCTCGTCGAGCTGTCCACGCTGGTCGGCTATTACGCGACCCTGGCCCTCCAGCTGCGCATCTTCCGCGTATCCGACCCGTAGGCCGCGCAGGCCGTTGCGTTAGGATGCCGCGGTGCCGGTTTTGTTCGCGCTGCTCACGTCGTTGTGCAACGGTACGGCGTCGGTCCTGCAGCGCATCGCCGCCGCGGCCGCGCCCCCCGAGCGCGCGCTGCGCCTGTCGCTGTTCGGCTACCTGATCCGGCGCAAGGTGTGGCTGGCCGGGATCGGCATGACGATCCTGGCCGCGGTGTGCCAGGCCGTCGCGCTGGCCACCGGGCCTGTGGCGCTGGTCCAGCCCATCTTCATCATCGAGCTCCCGTTCACCCTGCTGCTGGCCAGCCGGGTGATGCGGCGCCCGCTGCCGCGGCGGACCTGGGGCGCGGTGGCCCTGGTCACGGTCAGCCTGGGGGTCGGGCTCTGGGCCGCCGCGCCGTCGGGCGGGTCGGCGCACGCCAGCGCCAGGGTGTGGGTCACGACGCTGATCGTCACTGGTGCCTTCGAGGCGGTGGTGATAGCCGTGGGCGTGCGGGCGCGCGGCAACACCCGCGCGGCGGCGCTCGGGCTCGCGGCGGCCTGCGGGTACGCGCTGACCGCCACCTTGCTGAAGAGCGCGGTGGCGAACCTGGACCAGAGCGTCGCGGCGTTCTTCAGCTCCTGGCAGCTGTACGCGACCGCCGCGGCCGGGGTCGGCGCGCTGTTCCTGTTGCAGAACGGCCTGCAGGCCGGCGCGCTGGTCTACGTCCAGCCTCCGCTCACCCTGGGCGACGCGCTGATCAGCGTCTCGTACGGCGTGACGGTCTACGGCGAGACCGTGCGAACCGGCGGGTGGCTCGCCGTCCAGATCGTCGCCGTGCTGGCCATCGCCGTCGGCTGCATCGACTTGTCCCGCTCGCTGGGCGTGATCCACTGGCCGGAGCAGCCCGCCGTCCCGCCTGCGCCGCAGGCCGCTCCCGGGGCCGGCCAGTAACGCGGCCCGGGTCAGTCGCGGATGATCACCGGCTCGCCGGGGACCTTCACCAGGTTGTGGAAGAACGCGGCGATGTCCATCGGGATCCGTACGCAGCCGTGCGAGACGGGCTCCAGCGGCACGTCGGTGTCGCCGTGGATGGCGAACGCGGTGCCGATGAAGAACACCGGGTTGTACATCTCGCCGAGCGGCACCGTGACCCAGCCGGGCATGAACACCACGGTGCTGAAGTTACCGGTCGGCGTGATGGCGAACGCGCAGCCGCCGACCGTGCAGTAGTAGTAGCCGCCCCCGGACGAGACGTGGCTGATCAGCTCGATGTGGTTGTTGTGGTACAGGACGAGCACCTCAGTATGCAGGTTGACCTCGATCCGGTTGGCCCCGGCGCGCCGGTCGAGCACCCTCGGCGCGCGCGGATGGGCCAGCGCCCGCTCCATCCTTGAGCTCACGTAGTCCTCGCCCGGCAGCCCTTGTACCTGCTGGAACGCCCACATGGCCTCCAGGGTGTCCGGGCCGAGCAGGCCGTCGATCGGGCCCGGGTAATACTTCAGCGCGGCGAGGCGCCGCTGCAGCGTCCTGACGGCCGAATCGCTCAGGCCGGCCTGCAGCGTGCTGCCGGCTGCGGCCACCCCGGTGCGCGCCGCGGGCGCCGAGGGCGCGGCCGCCGC
>JASIGD010000534.1 GCA_030045295.1 Streptosporangiaceae bacterium | reverse complement strand
GCAGCGCGCACGCCACCGCGCCCCGCTCCGAGCGGTCGCCCGCGGGCACCAGCCGGGGCACGTCGGGCGCCTCGTAGCGCAGCTCTTGCTGGATGGCCGCGGCGGCGTCGAGGACCTGAGCGGAGTTGCGGAAGCTGGTCGACAAGATCAGCACGGGAGCCGGGCCGGACGGCGCCGAGGCGCCGAACGGCCGGACCCTGGCCATCTCCGGGAAGTCCGCGGTGAACCGCCGCAGGTTCCCCGCGCTGGCCCCGCGCCAGCCGTAGATGGACTGGCACGGGTCGCCGACCGCGGTGACCGGGTGCCCGCCGCTGAACAGGGCCCGCAGCAGCACCAGCTGCGCGTGGCTGGTGTCCTGGTACTCATCGAGCAGCACCGCCTGGTAGCGGGCACGCTCCGCCGCCCCCACCTCCGGGTGCCGGGCGGCGATCCGGGCGGCGAGGGCCACCTGGTCGCCGTAATCGATTACCTCATGCGCCGCCTTGGCCGCCGCGTAGCGCGTGACCAGCGGCAGCAGCTGCTCCCTGGCCCGCTGGGTAGCTGTTATCTTCCGAACGGCCTGCGGTACCCGCCCGGTCAGACCCTCGAGCTCGGCGGCGAGCCACCCGCCCACCGCGGTGACGTCGCTGGCGTCGCGCAGATGCTCGGCGAGGTCACCGGCCAGTTCGAGCACCGCCGCGGTCACCGTCTGCGGGGTCCACACGATCTCGTCCATCGGCCCGTCGTAGGCGGCCACGATCTGGGCCGCGAGCTGCCAGGACAGCGCCGGCGTGATCAGCCGCATGGACGGCTCGAGCCCCTCGCGCAGGGCGTTGTCGCCGACCAGCCGTCCCGCGTAGGCGTGGTAGGTGCCGATCACCGGGTCCCCGCCGAACGGATCCTCGGGGTCGGTTGTTCCGGCCGGCCCGGCGTCCCCGAGTCCCGCCCGCCGCAGCCGCTCAAGCCTTGACCGCACCCGGTCGGCGAACTCGGCCGCCGCCTTCCTGGTGAAGGTGAGCCCCAGCACGCGGTCCGGGCGGACCATCCCGTTGGCCACCAGCCAGACCAGCCGCGCCGCCATCGTCTCGCTTTTGCCTGAGCCCGCGCCCGCGATGACCGCCAGCGGCCCGAGCGGCGCCGCGATCACCGCCGCCTGCTCCGGGGTCGGTTCAGGCAGCCGCAGCAGCCGCGCCAGCTGCGCGGGGCTGTACCGGACCTCCGTCACGACAACATTCCAGCAGACGGCACCGACATTAAGCGAGGACCCGGCGGCCTGGCGCCCTGGTCGGAGATTCCTCCGAGACCCGCTGACAGACCCGCTGGCCCGGGCGCGGGCGGAACTGCCGCGCGGCGGGCAGACGTTGAGAGGTTGACACGGGATGGGAGGCTGCCGTGGAACGGGCGGAGCAGGAGCAGGTTCAACGGGTGATCGATCACGAGATAAAGGACCGCTTCCCGGACGGCGCGGTGCAGCAGGCGGTGCTGCTGCAACACGGGGACGACCCCGCGATCGAGCCGGGACAGCTGATGGTGCGGGTCTTCATCCCGCCGCCGGCCGGACCGGAGGACTACGCGGAGGCCCTGGCCACGTGGCAGGACACCCACCAGGCGGGGATGGAGGCAATCCGGCGCGAGCTCTCGCTGCGGCTCCCGTCGGCCAGGCTGCTCGAGTTCACCTTCGAGGACGCCAGCGCCGCGACCCCCCGGATCGCGATGCCCGACGACGGCACGCTGGCCGACCAGCAGATGTCCGGGCGCGAGATCGTGACGACCGCCTTGTCGCTGCTGCGCGCCAACTACGTGTTCCCTGAGGTGGCCGAGCAGGCCGCCGCCGCGGTCGAGGCGAGGCTCGCGGCCGGCGAGTACGACGACCTCGACGAGATCACTCTCACCGAGCTGCTCACCACCCACCTGCAGGAGATCTCCGGGGACAAGCACCTGCGGGTGCGGCTGGGCGGCGGCCCCCCGCCCGGTCCCGGCCCCGAACGCGACAAGCCGAAGGATCCCAGGGACCACGAGGCCAGGCGGCTGGCCATGCGCCAGATGGGGCGGCTGGACAACTTCGGCATCCAACGCGTCGAGCGGCTGCCCGGAAACATCGGCTACCTCGACCTGCGCCGAATGCCCGTGCCGGCCAACGCGGGCCCGGCCATCGCCGCGGCCATGGAGCTCGTCGCCGGGACCCACGCGCTGATCATCGACATGCGCCGGAACGGCGGCGGCTCGCCGGAGGGCGTGGTCTTCTGGTGCAGCCACATGCTCGACGGGCGGCCCACGCATCTCAACGACATCTTCCACGCGGATACCGGTGAGACCAGGCAGTTCTGGGCCTTGTCGTACGTGCCGGGCACCCGCTATCTCGACCGCCCGGTCTACGTGCTGACCAGTAGCCGTACGTTCTCCGGCGGCGAGGACCTCTGCTACACGCTGCAAGCGCTGGGCCGCGCGGTGGTAATCGGCGAGACCACCGGCGGCGGTGCCCATCCCACCCGCCCGTTCCCCATCAGCCCGGCCGTGCATATCGGCATCCCGTTCGCGCGGTCGATCAACCCGGTCACCGGCACCAACTGGCAAGGCACCGGCGTGGTGCCCGATGTGGCCGTACCCGAGGCGGAGGCCTACGACGTCGCCTACGGCCAGGCGCTGCGGCACGTGCTGGCCCTGGACGACCTGCATCCGCCCATCGCCGACGAGGCCCGCGACGCGCTCGCCGGGCTGCCCGCCGCGGCGCGAGGCTGACGCGTCGCGGCGGCCCGGCGATCATGGCATCACCTGCTCGCCTTCGGGGTTGACCGGGCAGCAGGAGGCGACCGGGCAGGTACGGCAGCCGGGGTTGACCCGGGCCTGGAAGACGGGGCCGGCCATGCCGGCCGCGACGGTCTCCACCAGGTCTTTCGCCCAGCCCGGTTCGGGGTCGTCGGCCAGCGCGCCCTGCCGCTGTACCCTGGCCCGCGCGGCCAGGCCCGCCTTGCCGACCTGGACCAGCTCGGCGCCGCCCGGCTCGGTCAGGCCGAACCGCTCGAACGCGCCGAGCAGCACGGC
>JASIGD010000533.1 GCA_030045295.1 Streptosporangiaceae bacterium | reverse complement strand
CGGCATCGACCTGACCGAGGAAGTAACGGCGTTGCGCGCCGAACGAGACCAGCTGGGCGAGCCGTGACGCCGGTCTCGGCCCCGATGCGGCCGGTCCGCTACGTGGTAACCGGGCGCCGCGCCGAGACCGATGACACGGTGACGCTGATGCTCCGCCCGGCCGGGGAACCGATCGAACCGCCGCGTCCCGGCCAGTTCACCATGCTGTACGCGTTCGGCGTCGGCGAGGTCCCGGTCTCGGTCAGCGGCTCCCGCCGCGGCGGGGTACTCGTGCAGACGATCCGCGCGGTCGGGGCGGTGACGCGGGCGCTGTGCGCCGCGGCCCCCGGCGAGATGATCGGCGTGCGCGGGCCGTTCGGCACCGACTGGGGGCTGAGCATCGCCGACGGCCGGGACGTGCTGATCGTGGCGGGCGGCATCGGCCTGGCGCCGCTGCGCCCGGTGGTGCTGACGGTGCTGGACCAGCGGGCCAGGTATGACCGGGTGGTGCTGCTGGTCGGCGCGCGGTCACCGGGCGACCTGCTGTTCACCCGGGAACTGGAGACCTGGCGCCGGCGGGGCGCTGACGTGCGGGTAACGGTCGACCACGGCCACGCCGGCTGGCACGGCCAGGTCGGCCTGGTGACCGGGCTCATCGACGCCGCGGTCGCCGATCCCGCGAACGCGGCGGCGTTCGTGTGCGGTCCGGAGATCATGATGCGGCTGTCCGCGGACATGCTGGTGCGCTGCGGCGTCCCGGCCACCGACATCCGGGTCTCGCTGGAGCGGAACATGCGCTGCGGGGCGGCGCTGTGCGGTCACTGCCAGCTCGGCCCGTTGCTGCTGTGCCGCGACGGCCCGGTGGTCAGCTACGCCGAGGCCGCCCCTCTCGTCACGATCAAGGAGCTGTGATGACCGGCGTCGCCAGGCCCAAGCTGGCCGTGTGGAAGCTGGCCTCCTGCGACGGCTGCCAGCTCACCTTGCTGGACTGCGAGGACGAGCTGCTGGCCCTGGCCGGGGCCGTGCAGATCGCCCACTTCACCGAGGCGTCCAGCGCGGAGATCGAAGGACCGTACGACGTTTCCCTGGTGGAAGGGTCGGTGACCACCGAGCGCGACGCCCGCCGCATCGTCGAGATCCGCGCCGCCTCGCGGGCCCTGGTCTGCATCGGGGCCTGCGCCACCGCCGGCGGGATCCAGGCGCTGCGCAACTTCGCCGACGTCACCGAGTTCACCTCGGTGGTGTACGCGCGGCCGGACTACATCGCCACCCTCGCGACCTCCACGCCGGTAGCCGATCACGTCGAGGTGGACTTCGAGCTGCGCGGCTGCCCGATCGACAGGCGCCAGCTGCTCGAGCTGCTCACCGCGCTGCTGGCCGGCCGCAAGCCCCAGATCCCGTCGCACAGCGTCTGTTACGACTGCAAGCTGCGCGGCACCTCGTGCGTCATGGTGGCCCGCGGCATCGGCTGCCTGGGGCCGGTCACCCAGGCCGGCTGCGGAGCCATCTGCCCCGCGTTCGGCCGGGGATGCTACGGCTGCTTCGGCCCGGTGGCCAACCCGAACCTGGCCGCGCTGACGGCGCAGCTGCGCCGCCTCGGCATGACCGAGCAAGAGGTGAGCCGGGTGTTCGCCACGTTCAACGCGGCGTCGCCCGCTCTCACACGTGAAAGGAGTGACCGTGATGAGCAATCAACTCGTGCTGGTGATCGGGGGTAACTTCGGCGGGTTCACCGCGGCGCTGGAAGCCAAGGCCGAGCTGAGCGGCGACGTCGACGTCACCGTGGTGTCGGCGACCGACCGCTTCTTGTTCAGCCCGTCGCTGATCTGGCTGCCGTTCGGCAAGCGCAGCGCCGGCGACATCACCTTCCCGCTGCGACCGGTCCTGGAAGCGCACGGCGTCGGCTTCGTGCACGCCAAGGCGACCGCCATCGATCCGGCGGCCCGGGCGGTCATCACCACCAGCGGACGCTACAACTACGACTACCTGGTGATCGCCACCGGGTACCGCAACAACTTCGACGTGGTCCCGGGGCTCGGCCCGGACGGCCCCGCGCAGACGATCACGACTCTCGCCGATGCCGAGCAGGCCGGCCTCGCCTGGGCCAGGTTCCTGAACGACCCGGGTCCGGTGGTGATCGGCGCCACGCAGGGCGCGAGCTGCTTCGGCGCGGCGTACGAGTTCTTGTTCAACGCCTCTCACCAGCTGCGCAAGGCAAAGCTGCACGGCCGGGCGCCGCTGACGTTCGTGACCGCCGAACCCTTCCTCGGTCACTTCGGCATCGGCGGCCTGCCCGGCGGCGAGAAGCTGCTGGACCTGTTGCTGCGCAAGGAAGGCATCACGGCCGTCACCGGCGCCGCGATGGACGAGGTCACCGGCGATCGGGTCAAGCTGGCCGACGGCACCCGGATCCCGTTCCGGTACGCCATGGTGGTGCCGCCCTTCGTCGGGCAGGACGTCGTGCGGGCCACGCCCGGGCTCGCCGACGACAAGGGCTACGTCCCGGTCGAGGACACCTACCAGTCAAAGGCCTACCCGGAGATCTACGCGGTCGGCATCGCCGCGCAGGTGCCCGTTCCCTGGCAAACGGCCGTGCCGATCGGGATCCCCAGGACCGGGTTCCCGGTCGAGTCCATGGCCAAGGTCGCCGCCCGGAACATCACCGCGGCGATCAAGGGCGAGCCGCTCAGCAGTCACAAGGAGTTTGCCGAGATGGCGGCGGTCTGCATGATGGACGCCGGCAACAACGGCGTGCTGATCCTGGCGGACCACATGCTCCCGCCCCGCAAGGGCGGCGTCATGATCCCAGGACCCGAGATCCACGCGATGAAGGTCGCCTTCGAGAAGTACTACCTGTGGAAGAGCCGCCACGGCTACGTCCGGCTGCCGTAAGGCGATGGCCGCCGCAGGCCCCGGAGCGCGTGGTTTCGGCGCGGTCAGGCCGTTCGGCGTGGAAGGCCGGGAACTACGTCTCTACGGGCCGGGACGCCGCGGGCGGATGCTGGGGGCATGAAGCCGAGATTTCCGCTTACCGGCGCCGACACGAGCGCGACGGGATCGGGGGGGACACCGCGGGATGACATGCGGCCAGAATCGGCAGCCGGGTACCAGGACCGTGCGTGCTGCTGTCCGGCGCCGCCCGTGGTGCGGGTGATCATGCCGCCGACCCCCCGGCGACGGCATTCAGTGGACCTGCTGCTGTGCGGCCATCATTACCGCGTCTCCCGGCAGGCTCTGACGGACGCGCGGGCCCGCATAGAAAACCTGCCGGGCATGGCCGACGCCGCGGCGGCCGCGTTGCTGGAGGCCGTTCAGCGGGAGCACGCGGAAGTCGGATGACGCGCCGTTATCTCGCGGGACCTATGACTCTGCCCGGCGCCTGCCGCCGAAGGTTCGATACGCGCTCATGAGCGGATACTCGTACGGTCACGCGGAACGTACTCTGGCGACGATTCGCCTGCTCGAGGCGGAGACGAGGGAACTGCTCGGCCGCGAGGAGCAGCTGGATCCGGAACAGGCGGAGTGGCTGCGCGGGGCCGCCGAGTCAGCGTCCCGGCGGCTGCGCTCCGGTAACGCCCAAGGGCAGGCGCGCGGCCCGGCTGGCCTCGGCTGATCAGGCGCTTCGGCCCGAAGCGTCACTCCGCGTCCCTGCGGCCGAAGGCGCGCTTGGCGACCGAGGCGGTCGCGATCGCGGCGAACAGCGCCACGACCACCACCGACGGTATGACCGTGACCTGCAACGGCGATCTGGTGAAGGTCATGTTGCCGCCGAAGATGCCATCGAACAGCACCGCGAGCCACATCATCACGATGCTCACGGTGGCCCAGAACCCGGGAACCAGAAGCCGGGACGCAACGTCCTGGCCAACGGGTGTGCCGGCGGAGGGCTCATGCGTCATCACCGTCATGACATCCTCCTCTCCTCACTTTCAGCCGTACCGCGGCCGGCGTTTGCCGCCCGGTTATGGAGCTGGGCCGTATTCGGATCCAGAACGGCCGGTTCACGGCGGTGGCCCACGGGCGCAGGCCAAGCCGGGTCAAGCGCCGGATCTCCGCCTGTTCGTCGATGACCTCCACGCGGCCGGTGACCAGGACACTCCATCCGGACTGGGTGCGCTCGTCGTACTCGTCCGCCTCGAAGGCGACCAGGTTCTGACCCTCGGCCGCGGACAGCTTCGACCCGCGGGCCGTGCGGAAGACCGGATTCGCGCCGTCCATGACGTGGTTGACCGGCAAGACCACGATCTCGCCGTCGGCGAAGAAACTGACCCGTCCGACCGGAACCGTGGCCAGCAGCCGTAGGCACCGGTCGAACGGCAGTATCTCGAGGCCAGCGTGATCGGTCGGGTAGCTTGCCATGTCACGCTCCGCTGGGAGAGGGCGGCGCCGCCGCGCGATCGGGTGCCGCGCGGTCGGGTGCCGCAATCGACGCTGGTCCGGTGGACGGGCGCCGGCCACCGGCGGACGTCCCGGGAACGGAGGTCTTTCGGCCCGGAGCGCGGCCACCTGGCCGGTAACCGGCGGCCCGCGCCGATGTCGGCGAGGATGGCGGCCGCCACGACGCCCACGGCCTCGGCGACGGCCGGGGTCAGGCCGGTGCCCTGGGTCAGGTCGGCTGCTTCGATCGCGTGCACGATCAGCCGGCCGGGCATCCGGTTCAGGGCCACGGCCAGGGCGATCGCGTCGTCGAGGCCGAAGCCGTGCGAGCTCGCCGTTCGCGCGGCAGCACCGGCAGGCCGGTCCACCACGAAACGGTGGGCACGGCCCGGATGCGCCGGCTGGGCGCGTACCGCGTCCACGACCACGGCGAGCGCCGCCCCGGTCCAGGCCTCGATCAGCCGGGCAGGTTCGCCGTCGGTGGTGACGAGTTCTACGCCGGGCGGTACCAGGTCGCGCAGCTGGCCGACCACGGCGGGCCCGGCACCGTCGTCGCGGCGGAACTCGTTGCCGACGCCGATCACGATGACCGGCCCGCAGCCGGGATCTGGCACGGGAAACCACCGTCCGTTCGGAAATCAATAATGATCTTTCTACGGTCAGGTCGAGGAAGTGAGCCGAGCAGGAGATGCAGGGGTCGTAGTTGCGGATGGCCTGCTCGCACTGGCGGGTGAGCTCGGCGTCGTCGAGGCCGAGGCGGGCCTCCGCGAAGGCCCGCAGGTCCGCCTCGATGGCCGCCTGGTTCTGCGACGTGGGGGGGACGATGCGGGCGCTGGCGATGAGGCCGTCCGCGCCGATCTCGTACCGGTGGTACAGGGTGCCCCGGGGCGCCTCGGTGACGCCGCGGCCCACGCCGGCCCGCGGCGGTACCCCGGCGGCCGGGGGGTCGGGCGGCTCGTAGGCCCCGATGAGCCGCAGCGCCTCGTCGACCGCGTACACCGTCTCCACGGCCCGGACGACGATGCTCCGGAACGGATTGTCGCAGGCCGGGCCGAGCCCGGCGGCGCGAGCGGCCTCGCGCGCCAGCGGCGACAGCCAGCGCGAGTTCAGCGAGTACCGGGCCAGCGGCCCGGTCAGGTACCGG
>JASIGD010000532.1 GCA_030045295.1 Streptosporangiaceae bacterium | reverse complement strand
CGCCACCTGGTCCGCGAGCGCGGCGGCGACCAGCGGCTGGCGGCGGTGGTCCTTGCCGCTGTTGCCGTGGCTCGCGTCGACCATCAGCCGGCGCGGCAGGCCCGTCCCCGCGATCAGCTCCAGCGTCTTAGTCACGTGGCTGGCCTGGTAGTTCGGCCCGGCCCGGCCGCCGCGCAGGATCACGTGGGTGTCCGGGTTCCCGGCCGTGGTCACGACCGCGGCCGCGCCGACCGGGGTGACGCCGAAGAACGTGTGCCCGGTGGCCGACGCCCGGCACGCGTCCACGGCCACCTGGACGTCCCCGTCGGTGCCGTTCTTGAACCCGACCGGCATCGACAGACCGGAGGCGAGCTGCCGGTGGACCTGGCTTTCCGTGGTCCGCGCGCCGATCGCGCCCCAGGTCACGGTGTCCGCGATGTACTGCGGCGTGATCGGGTCCAGCCACTCGCAGCCGACCGGCAGGCCGAGGGCCACGATGTCGAGCAGCAGCCGCCGCGCGGCGCGCAGGCCGCGGTGCACGTCATGACCCCCGTCCATGTCCGGGTCGTTGATCAGGCCCTTCCAGCCGGTCACCGTCCGCGGCTTCTCGAAGTACACCCGCATCACGATCAGCAGGTCGGCCCGGCCTCGTTCGCGCAGCGCCATCAGCCGCCCGGCGTAGTCCAGCGCGGCGACCGGGTCGTGCACCGAGCACGGCCCGGCGATGACGAGCAGGCGGTCGTCGGACCCGTCGAGCACGGCGCGGACCTCGGTGCGGGTGCGCTCGACGATCGCCGCGGCCGTCTCGCTCAGTGGCAGTTCGTCGAGCAGGGCCGCGGGGGCCAGCAGCGGCTCGTAGCCGGTGATGCGAGTATCACTGGTGCGCGGCATCAGGCGCGTCTCCTCCCGGGCGAGCCGCCGCCCGTACGCCGGGAGCCAAGCGACACGCGACCGATGCTACACCCTGCCTGGTCCGGCCCTAGATCGACGCTAACCAGCTAGTTCTTTAGTTAGCCACATGCTCCGCAAAACTACCTCTCATACAGTACGACCACGCTTTCTTTAACGGCGCCTCTCCAGCGTGTGCGTCGTAGCGGACGCGACGCGATCCCCGGGGCCAAGGCCGGGTAGGACCCTTCGACCCCGGGAGGCAGCTGCCTTGGTGCGCATGGCCACGCCGGGCGCCACGGCGCCGGCGCAGGTCAGCCGCGCGCGGCTGGCTGACGAGGGCTACGCCGCGGGCCGGTCGGGACGGCGGTGGGTGCTGCTGCTCATCGCGGGCTGGCTGGTTCAGGTCGGGCTGCGGCTCTGGTTCAGCCGGATGCAGACCGTGCCGCTGGCCAACCCCGACGAGTCCGCGTACCTGATCGCGGCGCGGGTGCTGGCGGGCGGGCCGCCGGCTGACTTCTCCTACTCGACGCTGTACCAGGGCGGCTATCCGCTGCTGATCGCGCCGGTGTACTGGTTCACGTCCAGCCCGGTGGCCGTATACCGCGGCGTACTGCTCGTCAACGCCGCGGTCAGTGCGACGTTGATGCCGCTGGCCTGGCTGGCCGGCCGGCGGCTCGGGCTGGACCGCCCGGCCGCCTACGGCGTGGCGGCGGTCACCGCCCTGGTGCCGGCCGCGTTCTTCTACGCCGAATACGCGATGAGCGACGCGATCTTCCCGGTCCTGACGCTGGCCTGGCTGCTGGCCGTGCACAGCTGGCTGACCGCCTCGTCCGCGCGGGGGCGGTACGCGGCCGCGGCCGGCTCCGCGCTGCTCGCCGGGTACGCTTACGCGGTCCACTCCAGGGGCGACGTCATCGTGGCGGGTTACGTGGCCGTGGGCGTGCTGGTCGCCTGGCGCCGGCTGGTGCCGCGCGGCACGGTCGCCGCGGCGGCGCTGGCCCTGGCCGGGTCGGTCGGCGCCGGGTGGCTGCTGGACCGCTACCTCACCTCGGCGATCTACCCCGAGGGGACGCGCAGCCTGTCGGGCGAGATAACGGCGCGGCTGCACAGCGTGTCCGGCGCGATCAACGTGTTCGAGATGGCGGCCGGCCAGCTCTGGCGGCTCGTGGTCGACAGCTGGGGCCTGGCCGGGATCGGCCTGATCGCCGCCACGGCGGTGATCATCCGGCGCGACACCCGGCCCGACGTGCGGATCATGGCCGCGCTGGCGGTCGCGGTCACCGTGGTCATCGCGGGCATGGCGCCCGCTGCGCTGCCCCCTACCACCAGCCAAACCTGGGCCTCCGGGCGCTACCTCGACGCCATGATCGCCGTGTTCTTCATCGTCGGCGCGGTGGTGCTGCTGCGGGCGCGCGCCCGGACGATCCTGCTCTGCGCGGCCGGTACCGCGGGGCTCGCCGTCGTGACCGGCGTGATCGTGGCCGTCTACGCCGGCTCGTCCCTGCCCACGGGGAGCTTCCCGACCGGGTTCAACTTCGGCGAGCCGGCCGTGCTGACCCAGGACTGGACCAGAGCGAACGTCTGGCTGGCGACGGCGGTGGCGCTGGCCCTGCTCGCGGCCTGGGTCCTGATGGCGCTCGCCGGGCGGCGCTGGCATCGCGTCGTGCTGGCCGGGGTGGTGCGGGTCCCCGTGGTGACGCGGGTGGCGGGGGCCCTGGCCGTCGCGGGAGTGTGCCTGGTGGCGGTGGCCCAGATGACGAGCCACGTCTCGCAGGCGGCCACGCCGGCCCTGGCGGCGAACACGACCGGGTTCGTGGCGGCCAGCGGGCTCAAGCCGGGTGACCAGATCGCGGTCACCTCGGGTCCGGGTACCGGTCCCATCGACGTCAGCTACGGCCTGTGGGCGCCGCAGGCGTTCGAGGTGTGGTGGACGGAACTGCAGTTCTTCAACCCCGCCGCTCAGCCGCCGCCCGCCGGGGTGAACGTGGTCGAGGCGGGCTGGCCGGCCGGCCA
>JASIGD010000531.1 GCA_030045295.1 Streptosporangiaceae bacterium | reverse complement strand
GTCCTGACCGCCGCGCCGGTGCCGCCCTTGGGGGTGTACCCGTAAGCACCGCTGTCATTAAAGGCCGGGCCGGCTATATCCAGATGCGCCCAGCGGACTCCGGCTGGCACGAAGTCCCGCAGGAACAGCCCGGCGACCAGCATGCCGCCGACGCGGTCCGGGGCCACGTTGGCGATGTCCGCGACGTTCGATTCGAGCCCTTTGCGGAGATCGTCGGGCAGCGGCATCGACCACATCGCCTCGCCTGCCCGCCGGGCGGAGCCCACGACCCGCGCGGCCAGCGCATCGTCGGTGGCCATCACCCCGGCCGTGCGGTTGCCCAGAGCCACCGTCTGCGCTCCGGTCAGCGTGGCCACGTCGACGAGCAGGCTGGGCGCGTCGGCTCCGGCGCGGGCCAGCGCGTCGGCGAGGACCAGGCGGCCCTCCGCGTCCGTGTTCAACACCTCGACGGTCTTGCCGCCGTAGATGGTGATGACGTCTGACGGCCGCTGCGCGCCACCGCCGGGCATGTTCTCGGCCAGCGGCATGTAGCCGATCACGTTGACCGCCGGGCCGAGCGCGGATATGGCCTTGAGCGCTCCCAGCACCGCGGCGGCCCCGCTCATGTCGGCCTTCATCGTCTCCATGGCCTTGGACGGCTTGAGCGAGAGCCCGCCGGAGTCGAACGTAATTCCCTTGCCCGCGAAGACCACGGTGGCGGCGGCGTCGGGGTGGATGTACTCGAGCCGGACCAGACGCGGCGGGTGAGCAGAGCCCATGCCCACCGCCAGGATTCCGCCGTACTTCTCCTTGGCCAGGTCGTTCTCGTCAAGGACCTGGACCCCCAGGCCGCTCGCGGTGGCCACCTGCTCGGCGACCGCGGCCAGGTCCGAGGGCACCATGTCGGCGGGAGCCGTGTTCACCAGGTCGCGGACAAGCGTCATCGCCTCGGCCAGGACCCTGGCCCGGCCGGCGGCGGCTTCGTGTGAGGTGTACACGATCTGCTCGGTGTCAGCCGGCGGGTTCCCCGCCGTCCGGTACTTGCGGAAGGCGTAGCCGCCGAGCAGCGCGCCCAGCGCCACCGCCTCGGCCTCGTCCGGATCCTCAGCGGGAAGCGCGATCGCGATGCGCTGCGCCCGGCCGGATTGGAGCTCGCGGGTGGCGGCGCCTGCGGCGCGTCGCAGCCGTTCCAGATAGGCCTGGCGCCCCTCGTGATCCTGGCCGCGGGCATCCGCAGAATCCCCGGGGTCCGGGCCGAGGCCTACGGCCACGACGACCGGAACCGCCAGGCGTCCGGCCGTCGGGATCTTGGTTATCTCCTCCGGCTTGCCTGTCGCGCCGAGCGCGGTCAGCGCGTCCAAGAGGCCGATTTCATCGAGATCCAGAGCGGCAACGGGGCCGTCCGTGCCCTGGAACACCCCGATGACGAGAGCGTCCGCGTCAGTTGACGTCGGCGTTGACTGGCTGGTAAGCAGTGTGACCGTCATCTTGCCGATCGTAGGGCATGGGCCGGCGTCCCCAGCCCTTCTGGTGACGGTGACCCGGGACCGGGACGCGCCCCCAGCGCCCCGGGCTGGCTGGCCTCTGGCCAGGATCGTGGACAGTTACCCCGCGATTTCCGAGGGTTTGTGTCCACGCTAATCTCGAGCCCCTCCCTGCTGGGACCGGTGTGATTAGCGTTACGGGGCTGATGCCGGGGCTAAGGCGGCCGGACCCGCCCTACAGGCTGTACGCCCGTCCCGCCCAGCGTCTGGTGTCTGCGCCCCGGCCGTCCGCGGGATAAACGCCTGCCTAGGAGGTGACGCACGGCACGGATTAAGCGCTGGTCACAAAAAGAGCATAACTTCGGTTAATATTATAAGCTAACGATCGTTGCATCTGAGAGGAGTCGGCTGTGCGCGCGGTACGGGGCCGGTGGTCAGCGGCTCTCGGCCTCCTCGGCGTAGACCCGCGCGGCATAGGCCTCCAGCGACTGCTCGCACTCCTCGAGCGCCTTCTCCGTCGCCTGCCGTCCGTCCGCGTCGAAGGCGTCGCGCTCCTGCACCTTGGCGAACCAGCTGCGCAGCTTGACGAGGTCGACCTCGTTTTCCTCAAGCTCCGCGTAGGTGAAGTGGTTGTCCGCGTACTCCTTCTTCACCTGCTGAAGGAAATCCTCGCAGCGGTCGACGATCTCCTCGTACTCGTCGTTCCTGGCCGCCTGGAACGCGCTGATCACGTCGGACTCCCCGGCCAGCACGGTGCACGACAGCAGGACCGCCGTCCCGGACATGTCGATGATCTCCCGCCGGAGCCTGCGCAGCGCCCGTTCCGCGGTCACGGTCGCAGGCAGGGCGGCAGCCGAGTTCTGCAGGTAGATGGCGCCCAGGCTCTTGATGCGCCGCCACACCGTGGAGCGCAGCCTGGTCGGCTCCGGCGGTACCCGGTAGATAAGCACCAGCCAGCCGGCGCTACTAGCTTTCCCGCTGGCTACTTCATCGGTCTTCTCGGTCACCCGAACATTGTCGCCGACCGGGAAGGGACCCTGACAAGGACACCGTGGCGGGGACAGACTTTGTGTTACCTGGAGGCCCGATGACCGCACTTCCCCTCGTGCTGACCGTCTTCGTCGCCTGCGCGGTGGAAGCGGTCGAGGCGCTCACGATCGTGCTCGCCGTCGGCCTGACCCGGGACTGGCGGTCGACTTTCCAGGGGATGGCCGCCGCCCTGGTGGTGCTGGCGGTGGTGGTGGCCGTCCTCGGGCCGACGATCACGCTGCTGCCGCTGACCGCGCTCAGGCTCGTGGTGGGCGCCCTGCTGGCGATCTTCGGACTGCAGTGGCTGCGCAAGGCGATCCTGCGCGCCGCCGGGTACAAGGCCCTGCACGACGAGGCCAGCGCCTACCTGCGCGAGGTGGCCGCCGCGAAGGCCGCGCCGGTCTCGGCGCGGCGCGGGGTCAGCGACTGGTACGCGTTTACCCTCTCGTTCAAGGGGGTCCTGCTCGAAGGCCTCGAGGTCGTTTTCATCGTGATCACGTTCGGGGACAACCAGCGCGACCTCGGTGCCGCCGTGATCGGCGCGGCGGCAGCGGTCGCCGTGGTCGCCGCGACCGGCTTCGTGGTCCGGGCGCCGCTGTCCCGGGTGCCCGAGAACGCGTTGAAGTTCGCGGTGGGGATCATGCTGACATCGTTCGGGACCTTCTGGGGCGCCGAGGGAGCGGGCGTGACGTGGCCGGGCGGCGACGCGGCGTTGCTGGCGCTCGTCCCCGTGGTGGCGCTGGTGTCACTCGGCTACGCGGCCTGGCTGCGGCGGCGTGGCCGCGGGGGCGACGGAGCCGGGCGCACGATCCCGCCCACCCGAGCACCAGTGTCCGAAGCCGAAGGGGTGACGGGCCGATGAGGCGGGCTCTGAAGTCGTTCGGGGCCTTCTGGTACGACTTCGTGATCGGCGACGACTGGCAGGTCGCCGCCATCATGGTCGCCGCGCTAGCGGTAACCGCGCTGTTCGTCCACGTGGCCCGGGTGAACGCCTGGTGGCTGCTCCCGCTGTGCGCCTTTGCCGCACTCGGCTGGTCGCTGTACCGCGCGACCGCCGGAAAGCGTTAGCGCGGCAACTTCCGCATTTCGGTCGCCGCATCGGCGCGGGCGGACCGGGTGGGCATCAGGGGTTGTCGCCGAGGAACCGGGTCTCGAGCGGGGTCTCCGTGGCGCCCGGGGCCGACGAGACGTAGACCCGGTACCCGCCCGCGGCGGGCCGGTCCGCGATCACCTCGGTCAGCGCGTCGTCGATGAAATGCGCCGCTGCCCCGTCGTCGCAGGCGATTCCGCCGGGCAGCACGCCGTCCGCGACCAGCCGGCGGAACAGCGGCCTGCGACCGGGCTCGGAGTTGTAGTGGGGACAGTAGCTGCCGGGTAGCAGCCCGAGCCCGTCGGTGAAGGCCCGCAGGTCACGACCGAACGAATCCGTGGTTCCCCCTTCGAACCAGCAGATCCCCCCGGCGCTGGTCCCGGTGAGCACGACGCCCGCGTGCCAGGCCTTGCGCAGGATCACGTCGAGCCCGTGGACCCGCCACACGGCCACCATGTTCGCCACGCTGCCGCCGCCGACGAAGATCACGTCCTGGGACAGCAGCAGGTCCTCGGGGTCGCGGACATTCGGCATCGGGAACAGGGTCAGGTGGCTGAGCCTGGCCGGGTGCCCGGCGAAGCGGTCGTACATGGCCAGCGTTGAGCGCGGGTCATCCCCGCCCGCCGTGTTCAGCATGCACAGCCGGGGCTCGCGCCGCCCGGTCAGTCCCACCGCGTAGTCCAGGTGCGCGGGCGCCCTGCCGTCCGGCCACAGCAGCCCGCCGCCGATCGCAATCACGTGCCGTCGCCCGTCCGCCGCCATGCCTGGCACGCTAGCGTCGTTACAGCCTGCAAGCAAAACCGGCGAAAACTTCGCACCGTAAGTAACCGGCCGGCCGCGCCCTGGATTTTTTGGCCGAACGGATCGTGGTACGTGCGTCGAGCGGTGCCACGGCCCCGGGCCAGCCCGGTCACGGGCTCCTGGACAGTCGGGCCAGCGACAGGACGAAGATCGATGACAAGAGCCAGCCAAGCAGGGTCGCCAGGTTGAGCCACCACAACACGATCTCGCCGTCGGGTACGTGCGAGTCGGGGTACCAGGTCGACCGCTGGTCGAGCGAGATCAGCGGAACCACGGTATCGATTGCGTAGAGCACCGGGCTGAAGCAGCGGACCTCGCCGTCACCGCAGGAATCGGGCGTGGTGAGGCTGCCCTTCCGCGCGGCCGCGCCTGCGCGCGGGTCCGCGGCGGGGCCGGCCGAGCTCACCAGCAGACCCCTGGTGCTGTAGACGGCGCCGTTGCCGTTCGTCGCGCGGAGCGTGGCCTGGCTGGCGGGCAGTTCCAGGGAGACCACGACCAGCAGGAGGAGGACGGCCAGCGCCCACAGCACGCGTGATGGCCGGTACCCGTACCCGATGCTGGCGTAGATCGCGTCGGCCGCACGCCGCGGCCAGTTCACCCTCGACCGGCCCACCTGCCGGGCGTTCTTGCGCTGGGCCATGAGGATCTGCTCGGCCTCGCTGGCGTATCCGTGCTGCCGGAACACCCGCGCGGCCTGCTCGTAGGGCCCGGAGTCAAATTCCGCCTGCCGGCTCAGCCAGGCGCATCTGGCCGCCTGGTCCCAGACCGGCTTGGCCGTCGCGCGCTCGGGTCTCTCGAAACGCTCGTAGGTCAGGCCGGCGATGATGAAGCGCGGCGGCCAGGTCTCCGGGTCGTCGGCGAGGAACGTGGTCGTGGTGTCGGTAAAGTCCACGCTGGGCGAGACGGTCGTCCAGCCGAGGTCGATGCCGCCGCTGACGGTCGCCGATATCGCCTCCACCGCGTGCCCGTGCTGGTTGTAACGCGTTGGCGCGGGGCAGGTCAGCGAGCCGCCGGTGAACTGCAGCCGGCCTTCGATGGTGCTGCGGTTGAGCACCACCACCCCGGTCGAGGTGAAGCCGTTCACCAGCCGGACGGATCCCTTGACCTTGGCCTGGTTGAGGCTGACCGAGTAGCCACTCGGATTGTGCAGCCGCGCCCGGTCCGCGACCAGGCTGCCCAGCGTGGCACCGCGGAAGTTGATCCGCCCGCCGTCGGTCCGCAGGCCGTCCAGCGAGACGTCGCCGTCGACGGTGAGCGCGGTGGCGCCGACGAGGGACCGGCGCTCGGGCTGGCTGATCTGGCCGTTCAAGGCGAGCGTCCCGTGGACGACGGCACCAGCCAGCCGGATCGTGCCTTCCACCACCGAGTCCTTGTCGAGCCGCAGGTCGGCGCGGATTTCGGAATTGGTCAGGTCAAGCGCCGTTCTGCCGGGCGCCCTGAGCACGCAGCCGGCGCCGATAGACAGGCTGCTCATGGTCCCGATCGACATGTCGATACGGCCGGTCACCTCGCAGCGCCCGGCGAACAGGACCTCAGCGCCGACGGACAGCCGGGCGGCGTCGAGCGCGGTGCCGAAAGTGATCGGCCTGGCGTAGATGCTTTCCTTGGGAGCCTCGGCCGGGGCTTCGATGGTCGCGTTGCGGATGAGCAGGCGCCCCTCGATGCGGGTACTTGCCAGGTCAATGCGGCCGCGGACTTCCGGCCTGCGCCCCGCGGGATCCTCGATCAGGAACATGCTGCCCTCGAGGACCGCGTCCTCAAGGTCAACGGCCGGCCCGTTCACCGCGCTCAACTGCGCTCCGGTCAGGTCGAGCGAGCCGTATAGCCGCGCGCCGAGCAGCCTGATCTCTCCCCGCGAACGGAACCGGTGAAGCAGCCTTACCGCCCCGCCGACCCGGATCCGGTCGGCCTGGATGGCCCGGTCGCCCTGGCCGTCGATGGTGGTATCGACGAGCAGCAGGCGGCCGCCGATCTCCGATTCGCACAGCCAGATCGCCGATCGTTTTGACGTGCTCGCGCTGGTCCAGTGCGCGCCGACGACGTGCGACCGCGAAAGATCAAGGTCGCGGCGCAGCCGCACTCCGTTGCCGAGCAGTCCGGGCAGGTGCGGGCAGCCGGTCAGCGACAATTCGAAGAGGTGCGCCCCTTCCACGACAGGCGCGGTATCGAAATCGCATCCCTCGAACCGGAGGGGGAACGGTACCACCAGGCCGGTGAGATCGAGGCTGCCCGCCACGCTGACGTTGCGCAGCCGCAGCCCGCGCGGGTCGATCGTGTCCTTGAGCTCGTGGCAGCATTTGCGCAGCAGGGCCGCCTGAACGGTGCGGTTGCTGCCGTTCGCCGCTCCGTCGACCACGGCTCCGCGCTGGCCCGCGCTGGTTAGCTCGGCCTCATCGATCTCGTTCATGACCCAGACTGTCCCGCGGTTGCCGCCGCCGTGTCCATCCCGGCCTCGGACTTCAGGCGGATAGGCCGATGCCCGTAGCGCGCCGTGCGCGGCCCGCGGCCGGGTCGCTGCGAGATAGAAACAATTCCGCCTGAACCCGGGGCGGCGCAGAGCCGTATTCCCCGGTGTTGGCAAACGCCGCTGGAGGTGGCCGTATGGCAGACAGGTATTGCCGGGGTTGCAGGCTGGGGACGGCGGGGTTCGGCAAGTGTCCGGCGATTTTTACCGCTGGCGGTCATAGACGGCGCGGCCGGTGGTGCAGGACGGAAACCAGCCCGGCTCCGGCCCGGGGATCACTGCCGTGGTGTAGGCGGACGCGCAGGACTACCTGACCGGCAGCGCGTAATTTCCCACGCGATTGCCCGCCCCCGCATTCACGTTTAGTATGCCTGACCGGTTGCCAAAGCATGGTGAGGTGAATTGCTGACGACGTGGCAACCGCCCCGCGCGGCCCGTCAGCTCGGTTGTCGGTGATTAGCATGCCCCGCTTCGTCGTGCCGCTGCATGACTCGACAACGCTCCACTTCGATTTCCGCCTGCAGCCAGGCGACGTGCTGCGGTCGTGGGCGGCGCCCAAGGGGCCGTCGCTTGACCCGGCGAGCGTCCGCAGCGGCCAGGCCTGCCAGGAATTGCGGGATCGGCAGCGAAACGATCTCGGCTGCACCCGGCGCCGCGCCGGGGCCGGGGTGCAATTGCGCTATGGACTTCCGGCTGCGTACCACACCGGCTCGTTCGGACATTACGGGAATGACGGCAACGGTCCCGTAAAGTAGCCGAAGTGCGGTCTGAGCCCGCTCGTCCGGCGGCTTAAGGTACGCACCCGCACACTGATGGTTAGGGTCATCCGATGTTGAGGCTCACCGGATGGCGGCGGCCGGCGTCGCGCGAAAGTTATGCATTCGCATGGGCTGCGGCGAGCTTATCCAACCTCTATCGTTATTGTGGTTGACTATTCAACGAGAGGAACGGAGAACACGTGGCCCAGAAGATACAGACCTTGTTCATCGATGACATCGATGGCAGTCCGGCTGAGGGAACCGTCCGCTTTGCGCTGGATGGTACCGAGTACGAGATCGACCTGAACACAAAGCACGCTGAAGCGCTACGGAAGGCGTTGGCCAAGTACATTGATGCCTCGCGGCGGACCACCGGCGGTGCCCGGCGGCCGTCTCGAAGCGGGCGCAGGGCCTCCGCCAGCGGAGTCAATACCACAGAGGTCCGCGAGTGGGCCAAGGCGCAGGGCATCGAAGTCAAGGACCGCGGTCGCGTGCCAGCCGAGTTGGTCGTCAGGTTCCGGGCGGCTACAGGGAACTAGCGGGCGTAGCGTGCGCCTTGGAAACTCGTATTCCGACGGGCGACGCGTGCGTGGGCAGTCAGGCCGCGGTATCTGGTCGACCTCACTTGCTTGGGACATCACTGTCGCGATTTTCCCCCGACGCCGTGTCCTTCTGTGATCGTAGGGTCATGGAAGGACACGGCCCGGTTTGTCGGCGGCTGAGCCCGCCAGCACGGATAGAACCCGCGGCCAGGCGGGACTTTGCGGGTCGATAAGGTCGAAGTGGTCGGCCCCTGCTATTTCGATGAGACGACCGGTCTTGAACGCCCGGCTCATGCCGACCGGCACGTTGTCGTCCTCGGTTCCGTGGACGAGGGTGACCGGAACCGGCGGCGGAGGCAGCGCGGCGGGATCGGCGACGGCGTAGCGCTCGGGGACCTCGTCCGGCCCGCCGCCCATCAGGGTGCGCACTGCCCCGGCGCCCAGATTCCACTCCGCGCACAGGCGCAATGAACTGCAGCCCGCCAGGCAGACCACGTGCCGGGCCGGGCACGGGCCTCGCCAGGGGGATCCCGCCGGCAGTCCCGGCCGGGCGGCCGCCCACAACACGAGGTGGCCGCCCGCCGAGTGGCCCGCCCAGGTGATCGCGGCAGCGTCCGCGCCGTACGGTTCGGCGATCTCGGCGACCTGGTCCAGGGCCGCGGCGATGTCGTTGAACGTTCCGGTCCAGCCCTCGTCGGCCATCGTGGCCCGGCGGTATTCGGGAACCGCGACGACGTACCCGGCCGCCGCCAGGGCGTGGGCCATCGGCCCCAGGTGCTTCCGGTCGAACGCGGGTCGCCAGAACCCGCCGTGGACGAGCACGATCAGCGGTGCCTTGGGCGCGGGATGCTCAGGCGGCAACCTCAGGTCGATGACCTGCTCAGGCAGCGTGCCGTACGGCACGGTCAGGTCCGGCGGCCGGGCGGGCCGGTCCAGGATGTCGGTCACTGGTTTACCGGGCCACGATCTCGGGGGTGACGCGACGGACAATCGCAGCGGCGTCGGCGCCGGAGGGGAGCGTGCCGAAGGCGCCGCCCCAGCCCCAGGGTCCCCCGGCGTCATCGGCCAGGCGGGACGCGGCGAACGCGTCGGCCACGGCCGGGTGCCCGTGGCGGACGAGCAGGGCACCCTGCAGCGTGAGCGCCATGGCTTCGGCGAGGTAGCGGGCGCGAGCCTCCGAAGGGTCGCTGACTTCCTTGCGCAGCCGGACGATCGCCTGGTCCAGCCGGCTGTCCGCCCCGGCCGCCTGGTCGAGTTCGGCGAAGAACGCCTCGGCCGACTCGGGCTGCCGCCTCAGGGCGCGGAGTGCGTCAAGGGCCGCGACATTGCCCGAGCCCTCCCAGATGGATGCCAGCGGCGCCTCACGGTACAGGCGCGGCATCCCGGATTCCTCCACGTAACCGTTGCCGCCCAGGCACTCCAGGGCCTCGGCCGCGTGCGCCGGGGCGCGCTTGCACACCCAGTATTTCGTCGCCGCCAGGGCCAGGCGCCGGAACGCGGCCTCCTGCTCGTCGCCGCGCACCGCGCGGTCCGTCGCCCCGGCCAGCCGGAACGCCGCCAGCGTCGTAGCCTCCGACTCGATGGCCAGGTCGGCCAGCACGTTGGCCATCAGCGGCTGGTCCGCCAGGACCCGGCCGAACGCCATCCGGTGCGCGGCATGGTGCGCCGCGAGCGTGACGCCGGCCCGCATCCCCGTGGCCGTACCCAGCACGCAATCCAGCCGCGTCATGTTCACCATCTCGATGATGGTGCGGACGCCGCGGCCTTCCTCGCCGACCAGCCAGGCCGCGGCGCCGTCGTACTCGACCTCGGCCGAGGCGTTCGACCGGTTGCCGAGCTTGTCCTTCAGCCGCTGCAGGCGCATGCCGTTGCGGCTGCCGTCCGGCAGCACCCGGGGCAGCAGGAAGCAGGACAGCCCGCCTGGGGCCTGGGCGAGCACCATGAACAGGTCGCCCATCGGGGCTGACGTGAACCACTTGTGCCCGGTCAGCAGGTAGGTTCCCGCATCGTCCCGGACCGGCACGGCGCGGGTGGCGTTCGCGCGGACGTCCGAGCCACCCTGCTTCTCGGTCATCGACATGCCCGCCAGCAGCCCCCGCTTGACATCGGGCGGACGCAGGCCGAAGTCGTACTCCCCGGCCGCGAGGAGCGGCTCGAATCGGCCGGCGAGGTCTGGCGCGTGCCGCAGCGCGGGCACGATGGCGTAGGTCATCGAGATCGGGCAGCAGTGCCCGGCGTCAGCAGCGCCCCAGACGTAGAAGCCGGCCGCCCGGGCGACGTGCGCCCCGGGACGCTGATCCCGCCACGGCGCAGCGTGCAGGCCGTGGCGGACCGCGACGGTCATGAGCTCATGCCAGGCCGGGTGGAACTCCACCTCGTCGACGCGGTTGCCGAACCGGTCGTGCGTCCGCAGCACCGGCGGGTTCTCGTTGGCCTGGCGGCCGTGCTCTTGCGCCCGGGCCGAGCCGGCCAGCCGGCCGAGCTCGTGGACGGCGCCCTCGGCCCAGCCCGCGCCCTCCCGGCGCAGCGCGTCCAGCATCGCTGGATCCTGGGCGACGTCATGCCCGGCCAAGGCCGGCGGCTGGTTGAGGACTTCATGGGTCGGCGGCATGGGCGCATCCTGCTCTGGGGCCATCCGTCGCTGCCGGGCGGCAAAGATTCACGGCGTCCTGGCCCTTGTGACATTGAAACACGCTCGTGCCTGCGATGCTGGAGACCGGTCGGCCCGAATGCGAGGCGAGGAAATGGAACTGAGACGTGACCTGCTGACCGCCGAGATGCTCGACCCGGGCACGGGCGAGCCGGTCCGCACGACCATCGAGGTACGCGTCGATCCGCTGACCGGGCACAGCTCACGCGTCCTGCCCGAGCGTGGCCTGATGCCCGCCAGCGACTTCGACCTGGAGGCGTTTGCCTTCCAGACCCAGCCGAGCTGCCCGTTTTGCCCGGGCCGGATCGACCGGCTGACGCCTAAGCTCGCGCCCGCGATCCACCCCGACGGGCGCATCGCACGCGGCGAGGCGGTCTTGTTCGCGAACCTGCACGCGTACTCCTCGCACAGTTCGGTATCGGTCTACTCGCCCAGGCTGCACTACCTGCCGCTCGAGGAGATCACGCCGCGGCTGCTGACCGACAACCTGGCCACTCAGGTCGCCTTTGCCCAGGCGGTAATGGCCGCGGAACCGCGGTCCCGGTGGGCGTCGATCAACGCCAACCACATGCTGCCCTCGGGAAGCTCGCTGTTCCATCCCCACATGCAGGGGATCGTTGATTCCCAGCCGACCACCATGCAGCGCATGCTCGCGGCGGTCCCCCCGCAGCGCTTCGACGCCTACCTGGAGGCCGAGCGCCGCAGCGGTGAGCGTTTCCTGGGCGATACCGGGCGCGTCCGGTGGATCGCCAGCTTTGCTCCGATTGCCCCGGCCGAGCTGAGGGCGTTCATCGCGGGGGTTTCCTCGCCCGCCGAGCTGGACGACGATCTGGTCGGCGAGCTGGCCCACGGGCTGGCGCTGGCGCTGGGGGCTTACGCGGACATGGGGTTCCAGAGCTTCAACTGCGCGATCTACGGGGCGCCGCCGGGCACCGATGGCTACCCGCTGAACCTGCGCCTGGCCAGCCGCTCGAACCTGCGGCCGCTCTACCGCTCGGACTCGACGTTCCTGGAGCGCCTGCACTGGGAAGGCGCCGTCGACCTGGCGCCGGAGAACGTGGCCCGGCAGATCGGCGAGCGCTTCCAGGCGTAACGGTCCGGTGCGCCCGGCGAGTGGCGCTCAGGCTCGCGGGCCCATCGCGGCCACTACCAGCGTGACGGTGACCGCGACCTCGGCCAGAGCGCCGAGGACGTCGCCGGTGATACCGCCCAGCCGGCGCACCGCATGCCGCTGCACGACGTAGGCGCCGGCCAGGCCGGCGACGACGGCCAGGGGCAGGGTCCAACCGACCGGCTCGCCGATTACCGTGGCGGAGATCACCACGGCCGCGACCGCGGCGGCCACCGTGGCCAGCGTGGTCACGAGCGGGATCGCGGGGCGCACGGTGCCCGCCACCAGCGCGCCCAGGCCGTCCGGCCTGGCCGCGGGTACCCCCCGTCGGCACGCCCAGGTCAGCGCGAGCCTGCCGGTGACCACCGCCGCGACCAGCGCCGCGGGTCCCCGGCCGTGACCGGCCGCCTCCGCGTGGCCGAGGGCCGCGACCTGGATGAGCACGGTCAGGACCAGGGTGACGGTGCCGAGCGGGCCGATGTCTGACTGGCGCATGATGTCGAGCGCGGCCGGTGCGGGCTTGCCGCTGCCCAGACCGTCGGCCAGGTCGGCCAGTCCGTCCAGATGCAGTCCTCGGCTGAGCAGCGCGAGGGAGGCCACCGCGAGAGCTGCCGCGGTCAGCGGGCCGGCGCCGAGCAGATGATCGACCACGATCAGCACGGCCGCCGCGATGGCACCGAGCAGCAGCCCCACGGCGGGTGCCCACGCCATCGCCGCGGCCACGGTGGCCCGGTCCGGCGGGCTGTCCGATCCGTGCGCCGGGGACGGCGGAACGGTCCCGCGCACCGGGAATACGGTGAGCAGCGTCAGGGACAGCGCCAGGCCGTTCCGTCTCATGCCGAAGGAGCCTATCGGCAGACCGCGAAAAGACGTACTATCTCAATAGGCGCTGAACGTGACAGGGGCCAGCGTGACAGGGGCGAAACGCAGCCGGATGGCGGTGGGTTAGACGTGTCCGAGTGGTGGTCAATAGAGGTCTTCGACGCGACCGAACTGCCCGCCCGGGGCTGGAAAGACTCCTACCAGGACAAGCTCATCGAGTCGGCCGTGACCAACGGGGCGATCTACTGGGAGTGGCACGAGCATCGCTACGGCGTGGTGTTCGAGGTGCTGTTCGACTCCGACGAGCAGTGGGAGGCGTTCCGCGCCCTCCCGGCTGTCCGCTCGGCCCTTGACGGCGTGCCCGATCCGGTGAACGGCCTGATCGTTTACCGGGGTCGCGGCGGCGGGGCCGGCCCGCGCCAGCCGCGCCAGCCCAAGCCCGCACCGGGCGCGGCCACGGTGGAGCTGCCCGAGCCGGCCGAGGAACGCGTGCTGGACCTCGCCGGGATCACGCCGCCGGGGGGTCCGGAAGACGGTTACCGCGTCGGCTAGATTCGGTCCGGTGGGTGAAGCATCCAGCCAGACGGTGCAGGATGGGGGCATGAGGGAAACGCGAGCCGCGACCGATGGCCTGCGGGCCGCGATCGAGCGCAGCGGCTATTACCCGGGGCTGGTGTCCGACGCGGTGGCCTCGGCGCTTGGGTCAGAACCCGTGGTGGCCTACGTCGTCCACCATGACGCGATCTTCGATCCCGGACTGGAGGTGCGCCGCCACATGACCGTGCTGGCGCTGACTCCGACCCGGCTGGTGTACTCGCATACCGACGAGCATCCGGCCGATGAGTCTGACAGCCGGCCGCGGGCGGAGACAAGCACGGAGGCGATCCGGTTCGCCAAGATCTCGTCCGTGGCGCTCACCCGCATGGTCCCCGACCCGGCCGCCTACGTGCCGGGCGTCACCCTCCCGTCGGAGGTCATGCTGACCATCGGCTGGAACGTCCTGTCCCACCTGGAACTCGAGCCGGCGCACTGCGGCGACGAGAACTGCGACGCCGATCACGGCTACCTGGGCACGATCACCGCCGACGACTTCTCGCTGCGGGTCAGCCAGGACGCGGACGGCGAAGAAGCCGTCCGGCAGTTGCTGGGTTTCGTGCGGGCCCTGTCCGACGCCACCGCGCTGGCCGGTGGCTGAGACCCTTTCGGTGTTGTTTTGCCGCTGGCGCCCTCCAGTGGCACGATGTTCCGGGCAAAGATGCGACAGGCAAGGCGATGACAAGTTAAGGCGATGCCCAGCCGAGCCGGCGCTTGGGCAGGGCACTGAGTGGCACCCACGAGTAGCAGATGAGGATTCCCGCATGACGCTCGAGCCGAGACATCCGCCGATGGTGCCCTCCTACGGGGCCGCGACCTTGGCCGAATTGTCTTCGTCCGTCCTCGCGTCCCTCGATCCGGAAGCGCCTGAATCGCAGAACGTCCTCGGCCTGGCGCCCGCGCAGCGCGCGTGCCTGCTGATCGTGGACGGGCTCGGCTGGGAACTGCTCCGTGATCACCCCGCCGCCGCGCCGTTCCTGTCCGAGCTCGGGCGCAATTCCAAGCCGATCACGGCCGGGTTCCCGGCCACGACGGTGACCAGCCTCGCCTCGCTGGGCACCGGACGCCCGCCTGGCCAGCACGGGATGCTCGGCTACAAGGTCCTCGTACCAGGCGAAGACCTGCTGCTCAACGGGCTGCGCTGGGACCCGCGGGTCGATCCCCGGCAGTGGCAGCCCCTGCCGACGTTGTTCGAGCGAGCTACCGCGGCCGGCATCGCAGCCATCCACGTGGCCCCGGGCTCGTTCCGCGACAAGGGTCTGACGACGGCGGCGCTGCGCGGCGGGGAGCTCTGGCCGGCCAACAGCATGGGCGCCCTGGCGGCACAGGCGGCTGCGGCCCTGGCGGAGAACGGGCGCGCGTTCGTCATGGTGTATCACGGCGATCTCGACGGGACCGGGCACGTGTTCGGCGTCGGCTCGGATGCCTGGTACAACCAGCTGGCCCACGTGGACAAGCTCGCTGAACAGATCGCCACCGCGCTGCCGTCCGGGACCTGCCTGTACGTGACCGCCGACCACGGCATGGTGGACGTCGGTCCGGAGGACAGGCTCGACGTGGACGCCACGCCCGAGCTACGGGCCGGGCTGGCCCTGCTCGGCGGCGAGCCGAGAGCCAGGCACCTCTACGCGCGGCCCGGCGCCGCCGGCGATGTCCTCGCCACCTGGCGCGAGGTGCTCGGCGAACGGGCCTGGGTGCTGCCGAGGGACGAGGCCATCAAGGAAGGCTGGTTCGGCCCGGTGGACCCGCGCATGACCGACAGGATCGGCGACGTCGTAGCCGCGCTTGCGGGCAACTTCGCCGCCGTGGCCACGAAGACGGAGCCCGGGCAGTCCAGGCTCTTCGGCATGCACGGCTCGCTGACCCCGTCCGAACAGCTCGTTCCTGCGCTCGCCTTCGCCGCGACGTGACGGGCGCGGGCAGGTTCCTGGTCACCGCCGCGACGCTCGCGGAGGAACTGACCAGCGAGCCAGGACCGGTCGTCCTCGACGTGCGGTGGCACCTCGGCGGCCCTCCCGGCCTGGACAGCTACCGGCAGGGGCATCTGCCCGGTGCGGTCTTTGCCGACCTGGACCGCGAGCTGGCCGGGCCGGCAGGCCCGGCCGGGCGGCACCCGCTGCCGGATACGGCGAAATTCCAGGCCGCGATGCGCGCGGCCGGGGTCAGCCGGGATAGGCCCGTCGTGGTGTACGACGGCGCGGACTCCACGGCCGCCGCTCGCGCGTGGTGGATGCTGCGCTACTACGGACACCAGGACGTGCGGGTTCTCGACGGCGGCTACCGTGCCTGGCTGGCCGCCGGGCTCGCGGTGACCACGGCGGATCCGCCGAGGGAGCCAGGCGACTTCACCGCGCGCCCGGGCCTGATGCCGGCGCTCGACGCGGCCGCCGCCGAGGCGATCGCTCGGACGGGCCTGCTGCTCGACGCCCGGGCGCGCGAGCGCTACCGGGGCGAGCACGAACCGGTTGACCCGGTGGCCGGGCATATTCCGGGCGCGGTCAGCGCGCCCACGGCCGGCAACGTGAACGCGGACGGCACCTTCAAGGACATCGCGGAACTCGCCGCCCGGTTCGCGTCCCTCGGCGTCCGGCGGGCCGGCGCGGTGGGAGTCTACTGCGGCTCTGGTGTTACCGCGGCGCATGAGGTTCTCGCCCTCGCGCTGGCCGGCATCCCCGCCGCGCTCTACGTGGGCTCGTGGTCGAACTGGATCGCCGACCCCGCCCGCCCCGTCGCGACGGGCGATTAAGCGGAAGGTGTCAGCCTTCGCCGAACTCGTCCTCCCGCTTCACCAGGACGACCGGGCACCGGGCGGCGGCAGCGCAGATCTGGCTGACCGACCCGAGCAGCAGCCCGGCCAGGTGTGACCGGCCGCGGGTACCCAGCACGAGGATGTCGGCGTCCTTCGCCGCGGCGAGCAGCGACTCCGCTGCCTCGCCCTCGGCCACCAGCGGCAGCAGCGGAACCGACGGCTTCGGCGCGACCGCGCTGACCTTCTCGATCACGAACTCCTTGCTGGCCTTCTCCAGCGCCTCCCGGTCGTACAGGCCCGGGAAGGAACTGAACGGTACCTGCCAGGCGAACACGGCGGTCACCTGACCTCCGTGCTTCTCGGCGTCCCGGAGCGCCCAGCGGAGCGCGGCGTCACTGTGCGGGGACCCGTCGACGCCGACAACGACCTTGTATGTCATCAGCTTCACGGCGTGGCGGCCGCCTGGCGGCGGCGGGGCTGGCGCCGCTTCACCTCCTCTGGGATGTCAGTAGGCCGAGGCCGTAGTCGGGTTCGGGGACGGGCCAACCTGCGATCAGGCGGGCTGGACTCCGAGGCGCGCCTTCGCGGGCTCCTCGGCGTACGCCTCCTCTTCCAGCTGCTCGAGGCTCTTGCCCCTGGTCTCGGGCAGCGCCACCAGGGTCAGCAGCAGGCCGACGACCGCCACGACCCCGGCGATAGTCATCGCCCGGTTCAGGCCGTGCGTGACGGCCAGGAAATCGGGGAACAGGAACGCGCCGGCGAACGCGCCGAGCTTACCGGCCCCGGCGGATATGCCGTGGCTGGTAGTTCGGACGTCGGTGGGGAACAACTCGGCCGGGTAGATGAACGTGGTCATGTTCGGCCCGAACTCGGTGAAGAAGTAGCTGATGCCGTACAGGATCAGGAACCACCAGACATGATGCACGACCGCCGTGACGAGCCCGATAACCAGGAACATCAGCGCCATCATGAAGAAGCCGAGCATCTGGATGCTCTTCCGCCCGGTCTTGTCCATCAGCAGCACGGCCACGATATACCCGGGTACCGCGAAGACGGCGACGATAGCGAGCTGGACCAGGGTGTTGTGCAGCAGGCTGGCGTGCGGGTTCAGCGCCTTGAGGATCTCCGGCTGGGAGATGGTGTTGCCGTAGTAGCAGAAGTCCAGCAGCAGCCACGCGCCCGCCGTGCCGATGAGCCAGATCAGGATGCGCCGGTTACGGAAGATCTTCATGTAGCCGTCGAGCGCGCTCTGCTGCTGCCGCGCGGCGGATTCGCCCTTCGGCGCGGCCCCCGTGCTGCCCCCGGTGGCATCCGCGATGGCCGCCGCGGCTTCTTCGTGAGCGCCGCCGGCCATGGCGAACCGCGGCGTTTCGTGGATCTGACGGCGCAGGTAGTACACGGCCAGGCCGGGGATCGCGCCGAAGCCGAGCAGGAGGCGCCAGATGAGGTTGTCGGACATGCCCGAGGCCAGCAGGATCGAGGCGATCAGCGGGCCGACGACCAGGCCGGCGGCCTGCATGGAGAACACGAGCCCGACCATCTTGCCGCGGGTCGACTTGCTGGAGTACTCGCTCATGATCGTCGCGGAGACCGGGTAGTCGCCGCCGATGCCGATGCCGAGGATGATCCGGCAGACGAGCAGGAACGTGTAGTTCGGCGCGAACGCCGACGCGATCGCGCCTGCCGCGAGGATCAGCACCTCGTAGCCGTAAATCCGCTTGCGTCCGAGGATGTCCGCGATCCGGCCGAACACGATCGCTCCCACGGCCGAGGCCAGCAGGGTGGCGGAGTTCAGCCACGAGACCTGGCTGGTCGACAGCTTCCACTGAGTCTCGATCAGCGCCACGACGATGCCGATGACGAACAAGTCGTAGGCGTCGGTGAAGAAGCCCATGCCCGAGACGAACATGATCTTGAGCTGGAACCGGCTGATCTTGGAGTCGTCGAGCGCCTGGAAGGGATCGGCACTGGGTGCTGACGCTGCGGAAGTGCTCATAACGCGACGATAAATTTGGGCGGGCTCCTCGTGTAGGCCCGCTTCCTGCATATTTGGTTAACAGACAGCAAACTATTGCGGCCCCGGCATAGGTGCAGGCGGATCACCTTCGGCGGGTGATGTGCCGCCTGCCGCCAGGCTCGATACTGCTGCACGTAACAAAGGCCAGCCAATCGAGAGTGAAAGGGGCGGGACATGGCAATCGGGCCTGTGCAGCTCATCGTCCTCGGGTTCAACCAGCCTGACTTCCACGGCGAGATCATCGCCGAACTGGAGCGGCTCCGCGAAGCCGACATGGTGCGCGTCATCGACTCGCTCGTCGTCTACAAGGACGCCGACGGCGAACTGGAGGTGGAGCACCTCAGCAACCTCACCAAGGACGAGGCCATCGAGCTCGGCAGCAAGATCGGCGCGCTGATCGGGCTGGGCTTCGAGGGCGAGGAGGGAGCGGAAGCCGGCGCGCTCGCCGGTGCCGAGGAAGCGGACGCCGAGGGCGGCGTGCACGTATTCACCGAGGAGGAGGGCTGGGATGTGCTCGAGGACATCCCGAACGACTCCGCGGCAGCGCTCATCCTGCTCGAGCACCACTGGGCGGTGCCGCTGCGCGACGCGGTCTTCCGCGCCGGGGGCTTCCGCATCAGCGACGGCTTCATCAGCCCGCTCGACCTGGTGGCGATCGGGCTGATGTCCGCGGACGAGGCGAACCAGCACCACGAAATGGAAACCTCGGGCGCGGCGAGCGCACAATAGGTACCAGGACGAGAACGGAGGCAGGAGATGTTCGGAGCACGCAGAGTGGCCCGCCGCACGTCGCGGCGCACCGCCCGTCGCGTTGACCGCCGCCGCATCTAGCGGACCGGCGCAGAGGTCGGCCAGTAGAACGCGGCTCAGCTAAAGCGCCGCCGCGCTCGGGCCGGACCAACCGCTGCCACCTGGTCCCGCCGCCTACAGGCGGCGGGACCAGTTCTGGCCGACCAGGTCGTGCCCGAAACTGTGGTGGCGGTTCTCGTCGTCCAGGGTGAAGCCAGCCCGCTGGTAGATCCGCCTCGCGTCGGCCAGCACGTCGTTGGTCCACAAGGTGATGCTGGCGTACCCGGCCCGGCGGGCGAACCGGAGCACCTCCTCGACCAGCCGCGAGCCGATCCCGAGCCCCCTGGCCCACGGCTCTACGAGCAGTAGCCGCAGCCGGGCGGTCGTGGCGTTCTCCCGCACGCAGAACACGCAGCCGGCCGGAATCCCGTCTACCTCGGCGATCCACGCCGCCTCGGCCTGAGGATCCCTGCGGTCCACGTAATCCGCGACGATCCTGGCCACGAGCGCCTCGTAGGAGGCGTCCCAGCCGAACTCCTCCGCGTACATCGCGGCGTTCCGCTGCACCACCCAGCCCATGTCGCCGGGCTCGGGTGCCCGGATCAGGTAGCCGCGCGGTTGCGGAGACCCGGTGAGGATGTCGGTGATGACGTGCATGGCGTCCAGCAGCTTGCGCCGGTCATCGTCGCGGACGCCGGCCAGCATGTCGCTGGTCTGCCGGGCCGACCGGGTGTCCAGGCCCGCCACCGCGGTACGGCCGGTCGCGGTGAGCCGGATGACCTGGCGGCGGCCGTCGGCGGCCGAGCGCTCCCGGGTGACGAGGCCGTCAGACTCGAACCTGGTCAGGATGCGGCTCAGGTAACCCGCGTCGATGTCGACCGTGCGCCGCAGGTCGCTGACCTCGCTGGCGTCGCGCTGGGCCAGCTCGAACAGCAGTCTTGCCTCGGTGAGCGAGTACGGGGTGCCGAGGTACTTGCCCCGCAGCAGCCCGATCATGTTCGTGTAGAAGCGGTTGAACGCGCGTACCGCCGCTACCGCAGCGTCATCGGCCCGGTCTTCCCCGGTGCCTGGCTCGTCCGCTGCCAGTTCGCTCATGCCGCTCACCCCGAGCTATCACTTGCCTAAAGCAACTATATACCTGCTTTACGGCAATGACTAGCACCAGCAACTGTCCCGGACGCGGTGTTTT